>JAVHOZ010000001.1:0-6593 GCA_036170335.1 Candidatus Magasanikiibacteriota bacterium
GACTCAATTTTTTATCCCAAATCTATTGCCATCATCGGTGCTTCGACTGAAGTTGGTCATGTTGGTAATGATATTGTCAAAAATTTAATCACCCAAGGATACAAAGGAAAAATTTTTCCGGTCAATCCCAAAACGACCAAACTTTATGATCTCAAATGTTATCCTTTTGTTTTGGCTATCAAAGAAAAAGTTGATTTGGCTATTATTGTCGTGCCTAGCAGTATTGTACCAACAGTACTCGAAACTGTGGCGAAGAAAAATATCAAAGGAGTAATTATTATTTCGGCTGGGTTTAAAGAAGTCGGCAATATAGACTTGGAAAATCAAATTAAAAAAATCTGTCAAAAAAATAATATTGCTCTAGTGGGACCAAATTGTCTGGGAGTCATCAATCCAGAAATAAAAATGAATGCTTCCTTTGCCAACATCATGCCGCCAAGTGGTAACATTGCTTTTATCTCTCAAAGTGGCGCGCTCTGTACCGCTATTTTGGATTATGCGCAAAAATTGGATATTGGTTTTTCCAAATTTGTGAGTGTGGGAAACAAAGCATTAATATCTGAAGCTGATCTTTTTACCTATCTGGCCAAAGATAAAAAAACCAAAGTGATCGCGATATACGTCGAACAACTTATCGATGCCCCCGCCATAATTTCCGCCGCCAAAAAACTTACTCATGGAAAAAACCCCAAACCAATTATCGCTATCAAATCTGGCCGTACTAGTGACGGTGCCTCCGCTAGTACTTCACACACCGGTGCGCTGGCTGGCAACGATAGCGCCTACCAAGGATTATTTTCTCAAGCGGGTATCATTCGCGCTGAAATGATCTCTGAACTATTTGAATATTTGCGAATTTTTACTCACAACAAATTACCCAAAGGCGATCGTGTCGCTATCGTCACCAATGCTGGCGGACCGGGAGTGCTCACCACTGATGAAGTAATTTTGAGTGGTTTAAAAATGGCCAAAATTTCTGCTGAAACTGAAAACAAATTAAAAAAAGTTTTACCGGCCTATGCCAATTTTCACAACCCTATCGATGTATTAGGCGACGCCAAAGCCGATAGATACAAAGCTGCTATCGATATTTTGGAAAAAGATAAAAACGTAGACAGCATTATCGTGGTTTTGACACCACAATCCATGACTGAATTTGAACTTACGGCCCAAGCGGTAATTGCCGCCAAGAAAAATTCCAACAAACCAATTGTCGCTAGTTTTATCGGCGGAAAACTGGTAGAAAAAAGTGTCAAAATGTTACGCGCCAATGGCGTATCTACTTTTAGTTTTCCCGAAGAGGCCACCAAAGCGTTGGATGCGCTCACCCATTTTGCTAATATTAAAAAAGACAATTATAACACTAAATTTAATTTTAAAAATGTCAACAAACCAGCCGCTGAAAAACATTTTTCCAAGGCCAAAGAACATGGACAAACTGTTTTTCCCGAAGCTGACGCTCTGCCAATTTTACGCGACTACGGTTTTCCAATATTGCATACTGAAATAGCCAAATCAGCCGTTGACGCCTACATAATTGCTAAAAGAATTGGTAAACCGGTAGTATTAAAAATTATCTCTCAAAATATTTTACATAAAACCGATGCTGGTGGTGTGATGTTAAATATTACTCCGGAAGAAGCTGGAAAAAAATTCACCGAGATGATAAAAACAATCAAATACAAATTTCCACTAGCCAAAATTGACGGTGTTTTGATAATGGAAATGATCCAAGAAAAAGGAGTAGAGATGATTTTGGGCAGTGTCAAAGATCCGGGATTAGGCAACACTATCATGGTCGGACTAGGCGGCACTTATGTCGAAATTTTTAAAGATGTAACTTTTGGACTCGCCCCCCTTACTGCCTATGATGCTCAAAAAATGATCAATAAATTAAAATCCAAAAAAATATTAGACGGCGCCCGTGGACAAGCGGTGATGGATACCCAAGCCCTCGTCGATTGTCTCGGTCGGTTATCACAACTACTCACTGATTTTCCCAATATCAAAGAATTAGATATTAATCCCCTGTTAGTTTTACCAAAAGGGCAGGGTGTGAAGGTACTAGATGCGAGAATTATTGTTGAATAAATTTAGTATTAAAAAAATCCTTCGAAAAAATGAAGAATTTTTATTTTAAAAAACTCTTAGAAAACACACACCCCTGCCTCGGATTTTCATCTTTTCAGATAAATACCGAAGCAGGGGTTTGTAGGGATCAAGGACCGAACACCCGACACAAAAGTGTCAAATACCCGAATGACCAAAACTCCTATTTAGTACACGCAAGACAACAACAAATTCTCCAATCAATACAGTTGGTAATACACCAACCACATCGATAATCGAACCAAAGAGTACGAACTTGCTTACTACCAGATCGATCGCGCAAAACCGTACCTGGCAACAAAATCCAAAAACCGCGGAACTTAATAGGAATCCTGTCTTGTTCAGCAAGCATATGCTTGGCATCCACAAGCCCAAGATTACCATTAAGTTTTACAGCCCGTTTGCGTACTGTAGCAAACTTCGTAGGTTCCGCATATTGTACCGAATCAGGCAACCACTCATTGCCTTTTACCTTAACATTTGATCCGAAGTGTCGTTTTTTCAACTTCTCTACATCTACGACAGATAGAGAGACATCTTCCACTACTTTCCACCCTTCAGGGATAAGATCAATAGCGTGAATTTCGCTTGGAAACAACTTTTCGCTAACGACAGACATCATGACCAACCTCGCAAAATCATTTGTCAAAGAACGCAAAAACCTTCCACTCTGGAAGGCTCGAATGAAGATCTGACAGAAACGATGACAAATATCCCTAAATGCATCGCTCTGAAAGATCTTCGTCCGAAGCTTCCAAAGTTTTGGGATATTTACAAAAAACCCTCTCGTTTAGCGAAAGGGTTGCATCATTTTGGTTGAACGCAAAAACTTTGGCTAAACGAGAAATAGTTTAGACCACCAAGATAAGAAATTATTTTTTAATATTATATTTTTCATACTATTTTTTCTTTCTCAAAATTTTATTGAAACCGCCTTTTTTATTTAACAACATTCTCGAACCGCGGGAAATTTTGGACAAACTTATATTTAAATTCTGAGCTATTTTTCGCTGAGTAACCCCATCGTTGAGCTGTTTTACTATTTGCCACCGCTTTACTATTTCTTCGTATTCTTGCGGGGTTAAGACATCCAGCATGAAAGCATTTAACAATTTTTGATTTTTTATTTTTAGCAAAATTGAAAGAAATTCTTGCTTATGTTTGTTTTTCATGTTGGAATATTATTGTTCTGCTGTACCAGTACAGCATAACAAATATTAAAAGCTGTCAAATGACCCTGTGGATAAGTCAAAAAAAATAAAGCGGAGATGCTTTATTTTTTACCTTGAACACCAAATTTATTCACCAATAATCCCCTTCACCTCAGCCAATTTTTCCTCCATTTCCTCTTTGGTATTTGCCTCCAAATTCAACCGCAATACCGGTTCAGTATTACTACCTCGAACATTGAACCACCAAGTTGGATATTCAAACGATAAACCATCCAATTCGATAACTTTGGCATCACTATATTTTTCTTTTAATTTAGCCAAAATTTCATCCTTATTACTTACATGAAAATTGATTTCACCGGAATGAAAATATTTTTTCAATGGCGCAATTAATTCACTCATAGTTTTGCCCGTACGCGAAATTAAACTCAAAAAATATAACAACGCTAAATCGGTCGATTCGACATCATGCATATCACCAAAATATAAATGCAACGACAACTCACTAGCAAAAAATGCACCCACTTCTTTCATCATCTTTTTTATCATCGCATGGCCAACCGGACACATACCGGTACGCGCACCATTTTGCTCCCAAACGTCACGCACAACCTTACTACTACGCAAATCATAAAGCATATATGAACCTGGATTTGATCGCAAAACTTCCAACCCCATCAGAGCGCCGGCAAAAGATGCTTCTACTACTTCACCTTTTTCATCTACCAACCCAATTCTATCCGCATCACCATCCAAAGCAAACCCAAAATCTGCACCAACTTCTATCACTCTTTTTTGCAACGCCTGTAAAGTCTCTACTTTCAAGGGATTGGCTTCATGATTTGGAAAAGTACCATCTGGTTCCAAAAATAAATAATCTACTTGTACAGGTAATTTTTTTAACAATTCTGGAAAAGTAACCTTAGCCATACCATTGCCAGCATCGAGCACTATTTTTAACGGCTTTATATTTTCTACTTTTACTAAAGATAATATTTTGTCCAAATAATCCTGCAAAACTTCTTTTTTTTCTAAAACACCGACTTTGCCGGCTACCACCCATTCATTTTTTTCAGCTAAATCCCTAATAACACTCATTCCATTATCTCTGCCAACCGGAGTTCCGTTACCCAATGTCATTTTAAAACCATTGTATTGTGCTGGATTATGAGACGCTGTCACCATAATACCGGCACCATACTCTGAATAATGAGTACAGGCAAAATTAAACAATGGGGTACTAACCAAACCAATATCCACCACGTTCAAATACTCATCATTTAGCCCTCTAATTACTTCATCGGCAAACTTTGGACTACTCTTGCGCATATCTTGCCCTACCACCACTTTCTTACCACTTAAATTTTCATATCGTTCACGCAAAAACACCCCATAAGCCCGCCCAATCCGATAGGCCAATTCATCACTCAACTCCCCCTCTACCAAACCGCGAATATCATAGGCCTTAAATATCTGTTTTGGGAACATATTTTAACATTTTTTTAGCTTGTAAATTAAGTTCTTTTATTATATAATATCCTTATTCTTAAAGCAACTTAATCGGATTTTTATGTCCATATTAGAAAGATTTTCTACTCACCTCAAAGACGTATTAAGCAAAGCCATCCAACTCGCCACCAAACTGGAAAATAAAGAAGTGGAGCCAATTCACCTATTTTTTATTTTACAAAATCAAAAAGGATCAGTGGCTGCCGAAATTTTAAATCGTCTCAAAATTGATTTCAAAAGTGTGGAAAAAATAATTTTGGAGTTACCGATCTTCCCAGTAAGTAAAATGGCCGGTACAGCCGA
This sequence comes from Candidatus Magasanikiibacteriota bacterium, assembly GCA_036170335.1. Taxonomy (GTDB): domain Bacteria; phylum Patescibacteriota; class Patescibacteriia; order Magasanikbacterales; family GWA2-37-8; genus CAIOJG01. The sequence goes on from JAVHOZ010000001.1 coordinate 5,094, forward strand.
GATAGAAATGTCTCCGCTGTCCAACGACTCCAAAATAGCGATGGAAAAAGCGATGATTTTCGCCCAAGAACATACCCACAACTATATTGGCACCGAACATTTATTAAAAGGAATTATCGACATCAACGACCCAGTCATAAATTTGGCTTTAAAACACAACCACATTACTTTGACAGATATTACTAAACAACTGGATATTGTACTCACCAATGCTTCGCAATTTCCACAAATAAACGAAGTAATGGAAGCGGTAGATAGGATGCAAGATAATATTTTCGGCTCAAATCCTCACGATTCTCCTATGCCCGCTCCTACGTCAAAAAATCACAAACGATCAAACCAAAAAGAAACGGCTTTGGATTTTTTTGCTACCAACTTAACCAATCCGGAAATGCAAAAAAACATCGACCCCATTATCGGTCGAGAAAATGAAATTGAACGCTTGATTCAGATTCTCTGCCGTCGTACCAAAAATAATCCTGTATTGTTGGGCGAACCAGGGGTTGGTAAAACTGCAATCATAGAGGGTCTGGCCAAACGGATTTTACAAAATAAAGTGCCGGATATTTTATTAAACAAAAAAATTTATGCCCTCGATATGGGGCTGCTCATTGCCGGTACTATTTATCGTGGTGAATTTGAAGGGCGGCTCCATCAAGTTATCGACGATGTTGCCGCCAATCCCAATATTATTTTGTTTATTGACGAACTCCACAATATTGTCGGCGCTGGGAGCAATCAAGGCACGATGGATGCGGCCAATATTCTCAAACCAGCTCTAGCGCGTGGTCAGATTCGTTGTATTGGTTCTACAACATTGAATGAATTCAAAAAACATATTGAAAGTGATTCAGCGCTGGAACGTCGTTTCCAACCGATTTTTGTTAAAGAACCAACTGTACAAGATTCTATCGAGATTCTTGAGGGTATCAAAACGAACTACGAGATTTTTCATAGCATAAAAATCAACAAATCCGCAGTGGAAGCAGCTGTCGCTCTATCGCAACGCTATATCACCAACAAATTTTTACCGGATAAAGCCATCGATCTGCTCGACGAAACGGCCGCCGCCAAACGAATTAACTCCAAAAATACTTCTTGGATTGGTAAAATCGAACGCCTTAAGCAAAAATTGGAAAAAATTATTTCCGCCAAAGAAGCGGCGGCGTTGTCGGACAAATTTAACGAAGCGGTCAAATTTAAACTACAAGAAGAAAAATTACGTTTGGAAATAGACAAAGAAAATAAAATTGCCAAAGAAAAAAAGATGGAATTTTTGGGTGAAATTACTGACAGAGACATATTGGAACAAATTGCCAAAATTATCGGCTCAAAACCAAGCGAACTAATAATGGAAGAAAAAAACGAATTAACTGATTTAGAGGATAAACTAAAATCTCTGGTAATCGGGCAAGACAATGTGACTCACGAAGTAGCAGAAATTATCAACCGCGCTAGATTAGGATTAAATCACCCAGATAGACCGCTCGCCTCTTTTAT
>JAVHOZ010000002.1:0-6591 GCA_036170335.1 Candidatus Magasanikiibacteriota bacterium
TAAAATCTCTGGTAATCGCGAAAGACAATGTTACTCACGAAGTAGCAGAAATTAACAACCGCGCTAGATTAGGATTAAATCACCCAGATAGACCGCTCGCCTCTTTTATGTTTGTTGGCCAAAGCGGTATGGGCAAAACGGAACTCGCCAAAACTATCGCCGACACTCTCTATCCAAGCAAAGATTCACTAATCAAACTGGATATGAGTGAATTCAATGAAAGTTTTGGCGTCTCCAAATTACTCGGCTCACCGGCTGGATATGTGGGCTACAAAGAAAGCAACAATTTTACCGATAAAATAAAAAATAACCCTCATTGTGTGGTGTTGTTTGATGAAATTGACAAAGCCCACAAAGACGTCACCAAATTATTATTGCAAATTTTGGAAAATGGAGAAATCACCGACTCGACCGGCAAGAAAATTTCTTTAAAACATGCTATAATAATATTAACTACTTCGCTTGGCGCACAAGATGCCAAACGTGCCGATTTTGGATTTGGTGGTACTGCCTCACAAAGTGAAGTTTATGATAAAAAAATTAATGAAAAATTGAAAGAATATTTTTCTCCAGAGTTGATCAACCGATTGGACAAAATTTGTCTATTCAATACTTTGACCGCTGCTGATCTGGCAAAAATTGCTGGATTAGAAATCGTTAAATTCAATGAACGGTTAATTCAATATCATACCCAAATAAACACCAAAGAAAAAACACTGACTGAATATATTGCCTCACTGCCAACTGCCAATGCCAACGCCCGCACGATTCGTCGCCAACTTCGGACCACAATAGAAAAACTTATGGCCGAAGTAATTTTAAAAAAGAAAAATAAAAAACAATATTCACTGGATATCGCCGATAAACAACTCTTTGTTAAATAATATTCTATGGCTTCGACCGCCAAACAACCTATTGATAGTGAATTGCCAAATGATGGATCGACGGCCGGAAACGGTACTAAAAGTGATATTAAAATAACAAAAATATCTGGAAGTAATGGGGCAAAAATTGAAGGCAATAAAATTACATTAAATTTAAAAGGGGAAGATGCAACAGATAAAGCGGCAAATGATAATGTTGAGGATGAACAACCAAAACCAAGTCAAATTAAATCTAGTAATAATTCCACAACCCCAACAGCCGCCAATGATAATCAGGAGGAACCACCGCATACGGAACAAGCGCCACCTGCTGAAAAACCAGAAAATTCCACACCTGAAACAGGACACCCCGACCAATCTACTCCTGACAAAACTCCACCACCACCTACTAATAATGATAAGGAAGAGAAAAACCCAAAAGACAATAATCCTACTACAAACGCTGGCGAACCAACACAACCTGGTACAGAAGAAAAACCTCCAGTAGCAGCGCCACAAGATAACGCACAACCAAACCAAACTCCGCCAAACGACCAAACCAATAATCAAAATACTCCAGATCAACACCAAACTAATTCAAAAACTAACAACACGCCGCCAAATTCAGAAAATAACCCACCGCCCCAAGACGGACAACCGGCTCAAGAAAATCAGCCACAACCTGAAAATGGACAACAGCCTACAACAAACTCAAATGAACAGACCCCACCTTCAAATTCAACAAACGATAAAAACAAACCGCCAGAATCACAAGCTGGAGCTGTTCCGCCCACACCAGTTCCAGAAAATCATGAACAAAAACCTCCAAATTCAGATGCTGATACAAATAAACAACCGCCAAAAACAAACACCCCGACTGGAGATGAAATAACCGATACTAGCCCACATGGAATCGACAAAAAAACACCACCCACTGTATCACCATCAGCTCAATCTAAAAAAGCTTCCGACGTGGCTTCTGGACAATCTTCCGACAAAGCAAACAACAGACTAGGACATAAAATGGAAGAAATGGCAGAAGGTGTGGAAAATCAAATACAAAAAGGCGCCAAAAGTATCAAAGAAGCACCAGGAAAGATGATAAAAAATATAGGAAAAAATATAGCTAGCAGTCTGGAAAGTGATCGCAGTCGAGTCAGAAAATTAAAAAAACAAAAAATGATATATAACATCAGATTGAGATTACTAAAAGGCTTTGTCGAGGGAATGAAGATCAATAAATACATGTTGATATTAAAAATACTAGCTCCCCCAATTTACAACAAACTCACTAACCTTACTTTTGGCGCAGCCAACGCGAGAGATAGTGTGAAGATAATCAAGTTAAAGGCTTCCTTGCTTGCCCTTAAAACTATTAAAACCCTTCTTTATGCAATGATAGCTGCCGTAGACTATATAGAATCATTGACAAGTATAGCAAAATTTGGAGCGGCCTTAACTGTAATAATAATTGGATTTTTTATAATAGCTATTTCTCCTATCATAGCCATACCATTATTTATCTTTAAATTTGGAGCTGGCACAGGACGATCTAGTAGAGCCATAAGAAGTATAATCAAAGATACAATAAACCCTTTTATTAAAACAATTCATGCGCAGTTAAAAACATTAAAGAAAAAAGTTGGTTTAAGAAAGAAAATTATCAAGATAAACCAGCTGCTCTCTGCTACCAAACAAGAACGAAAACAACATCAGCAACAACAGCAACAACAGCTACAACAACAGCAGCAATAGCAGCAACAAGCTGCTAATGATAACACCGGAAATTCTAATAAAAATAGTCCACCACAAGATAATTTACAACAAGCCGCTTAATTAATTAAAAACATATGAACCCAGCTCTCAAACGTATTCTTTTAATCATCGCCCTGTTGGTCACGGCCGCTTTGATCGGCTTTGGTTTGTATTACCTTTTTAAAAAATCCACCTCCTACCAAGTGGCACCAGTTGCAGTCACCCCTGAACAAGCCGGACAGTTACCAGGAGCTGGTGAAAGAGTCACCACCACGACCGCTGAAAATGTAACGGAAACACAACTCAATCGTGGAGTTGAAACTACCCCACCACCAATCCCTCAGGTTACACCGGGAGGTTATTTTCAATCTTCACTAGTCAATCAAATCACCAAAGAAAATGTCAATTACCCAGGATTCAGCCAATCTGGTAATATGCGTTACTACAATAATTCTGACGGCCGGTTTTATCGTCTAGCCGACGATGGACAACTCAAATCACTATCTGAACAAACTTTTTATAATGTCAACAAGGTGACTTGGGCCGATAAAAATGATAAAGCGGTATTGGAATACCCCGACGGTTCCAAAACTATCTACGATTTCGAAAAACAAAAACAAACTACTTTACCAAAACATTGGGAAGAATTTTCTTTTTCACCTGACGGCGCCCAGATTGCCGCCAAAAGCATTGGTCTATCACCTGAAAATCGTTGGCTAGTAACGGTTAACGACGACGGCAGTGGCACTCAATTGGTAGAACCAATGGGTAACAACGCCAACAAAGTTCAAATAAACTGGTCTCCTAGTCGCCAAACTGTCGCATTTTCTCAAACCGGCGAGGCGCTCGGTGGCGAAAGACGCGAAGTATTATTTGTCGGTTTACACGGAGAAAATTTTAAATCCACCGTAGTCGAAGGACTTGGTTTTCAACCGCAATGGTCACCAACTGGTCAAAAGCTGTTATACAGTGTTTATAGTACTCGCAGTGATTTCAAACCAGAACTATGGATAGTAGATTCCTATGGCGACAGTATTGGCGACAACCGTCAAATGTTAAAATTAAACACTTGGGCAGAAAAATGTACTTTTGCTGGAGACACCACACTATACTGTGCAGTCCCACGTGATCTACCTCAAGGCGCCGGTATCCTCCCGGAAGTTGCCGCTACCAACAAAGACGATATGTACAAAATTGATTTAAAAACCGGTTTAAAAACCAACATTTCTTTGGGTAGCGATTATACTATCAAAAGCATCAACTATGACCAAGTAAAAAATAAAGTTTTCTTTACCGATGCTACTCAAAGTGGTGTCTTTTAAGTTAAATAATTATTTTTAATTATTGCTAATATGCATCCACTAAACAAATTTTATTTACTGTTGCTGTTAGCGGTAATCACCGCCGGCACTATTTTTACTTTTCAAGTAATTAAAGCTAGGAAAATTACTGTTACTCCCAGTGCTACCCCACTGTTAAGTGAAGGTTACTTTGAAATTCCATTAGAAAACGACGATCCGGTATTAGGAAATCCTGGAGCACCACGCACCATAGTATTATTTAATGATTTTTCTTGTCCTGATTGCAAAGTAAAATATAACGAAATCAGCAAATTCACACGAGAACACCCTCAAGATGTCCGCCTTTTTTCAAAAGATATACCTCACAAAAATTTATTTTACAAAATTAACGATTTCCCCCACCGTAGCGCATATTGTGCCGGCAAACAAGGGAAATATTGGCAATATTTAGATGCTCTAAATACTCAAAAAAATATTTCCACTGAATCTGACCTTACAAAAATTGCCGATGATTTAAAAATGGATAAAGTAAACTGGTGGCAATGTGTAAATTCTGATGAAGCTACCCAAAAAATTGCTCGTACTGTCGCGCTAGCCGCCTCACTTGGTATTGAACAAACACCAATTGTTTATGTTAATAATAAAAAAATAAATTTAGAAAATAATATTGATATTATAGAAATGTTAACGAAATTTATTGTTAAATAAATATGTATATATCAAAAAAAATAATACCTCTAATTATATTTTTTTCTATTTGTCTTATCCCATCACCAACAATGGCTTGGAGTTTTGCGGTGATTTCCGATACTCCAGAAGGAGATGACACTACTCAAGGTGAAGCTCTAATAAATTCGATAGCTTTTTTAAATGAAAAAAAACCAGATTTTATAGTTTTATTGGGAGATCTAACTGCCAATGGGATAACAGATGAATTTGATACATTTAGCGATGTATTTTTAAAAAAAGTAAACGCACCAGTAGTGCCGGTGGCCGGCAATCACGATTTTGTAATAAAAACTGAGAAAAAAACAAAAGCAATTATATCAAAAGGACCAATAAATTGGTATAACTTTTGGAAAAAACAAAACACAAAACTTTTGTCAGAATATAAAAGTGCAACTCTTTGTGGAACAGAAACACCTGGCCCAAGATTTCGCAGATTTACTTACAAAGGAATAGGTTTTACTCTGATAGACCCATATTTTGATGATCATAAATATGGTCTAACTCAGACTGAATTAGATTGTATCGACTCCAATGTTGCGGCCGGAGATTTGGTTTTTCGCCACGTCACTCCTTATGGATTAACATGTGATAAGAGCGGAACACCGTGTGGCAGTAGTGTGCTGGGTGTCAACGGAGGGGTAGCGGATATTGACAAACTTCCCAAAAAACTAATTTCTAAAAATGCCAAGGCGCTATTTGCCGGCCATACTCATGGTTACTATCATGGAAAGTGTGATGGATTGGAATACATAAATAATGGAACTTTAGGATTAAGAGCAAGAGAATATGTCAAAGGCTGGACTGCTGCCGATATCGCCGACTCTTTCTCTTGGGTTGATATAGATGATGGAAGTGGAAATATGAAAGTTACTATATATGTATATGATGAGTCGAACAAAACTTTTAAACCACAAACTAAAAATTTTCCAAATACAGTTATTTCAACACTAGCACTATCAGCTCATACTGAAACTGGCGAAAAGGGCCCAAAAGAGAAGGAAGGTGTCAATGCTACTTGCACATCCATACAACCTGATGGTGGTACAGATAGTAGCACTGAAACAGTAAAGGAACTCAAAATTGTCAAACCGACTTTAGAAATAAATATCCCTCAGTTAAAATTTAGCGATTTAGAAAATAATCTCGAAGATATAAACGGCGTTAGTTATCTAAACTTACCTTATATCGGTGAATACATGTCGGCTATATACAAAGTAGCCTTGGTAGCCATAAGCATTATCGCCGTAATAATGATTATTGTCGAAGGAGTAAAAATCACCACCATTGGTGGAGAAGCGCGCCCTGCCGGTTTTAAAAAAATTGGTCAGGTAGTAATTGGACTATTTATTGCTTGGGGATCTTATACTATTTTATATACTATCAACCCGGATTTAGTAAATTTTAAGGCATTAAAGGTACAATATATTGTTGAAATAGAAGCAGAAGAGTATGAAGATACTGATTCTGGAGATGGAGCACCATATGATCCAAGTGCGCCACACGGCAAACCCAGTACCAAAGGTGACGGTGCAATTATTAAAAAACTTATCGGACCGCTACCTTCCACATATCCAAAATGTTCAAAAGAAGCTGCCAACTATACAGCCGACGAATTAACAAAAAAACAAATTTGTGTTGGTCCATATCATTGTGCTTATACTGCCTCAAACTTTCTTGAATATATTGGTTGTACAGATATTTATGATGGCATGGCCACAATGTTACAAGTACATCTTGACCAATCAGGATGGGTAGCCGAAACAATTCGAAGCAAGGAACAATTTCAAAAACTTCCGTTTGGAATGTTGGCTAATGGTGGACATGTTGGAATTTCTCTTGGAGACGGTTGGCAATTTGATTCCGGAGGTAATATTCCTTTGATCAACATAGCTGCTGGAAAGAAATGTATTATACCAAAAAAAGATTTAAAAAACGATCCAACC
>JAVHOZ010000003.1:0-1292 GCA_036170335.1 Candidatus Magasanikiibacteriota bacterium
AAATTGACTTTACGTTTATTTATTCCTATAATAATAATTGGTTCTTTGCTATTGTTAGTTAGCCCGGTTTTTGCCCAATACATAACTGATTATACTAGAGCCGGAAGTTTTGGAGCGCTCATTAGAAACATTACTACTTATATTTTGGGATTGGTTGGGCCGATTGCGGTTTTAATCAGCTTGTGGGCAGCCTTTCTTTTGATGACTGCTGCCGGCGATCCTAAAAAAATAACAGCTGGGCATCAGACCTTAACGTGGGCAGTGATTGGTCTGGCAGTGATTATGCTTTCCAGCGCATTTTTGAATATGACTCAAACAGTGGTTGGCGCTGGCACACCCGAGGGCATTATTCAAAAACTGATTGATTACGGAAGGAATATCGGCGGTCCCATTGCCATAGTGATGTTTTTATACGGCGGTTTTCTTATTACTACCGGCCAGCCAAAGCAGATTCAGACGGCTTATAAGATTTTTCTTTGGACGAGCGTAGCCATTGCGATTATCGCTATTTCTTCAAGCATTCAAACAATTGTTTTATTCTTTTTAAATAAATAAAAATATGAAGAAATCATTATTTATTATTTTAACCTTAGTCGGCATCATTGGACTTAGTACTCCTTTATTAGTTGGCGCCGCTGATCCGATTCAAACCGTGAATATTACTGCCGATGATGTTCCGAGAATTATTACTAACATTGCCACTTGGTTTTACCGGATTGTTTTGGCGGTTGCCGTATTTTTCGCTTTGGTTGCCTCCTTTAATTATCTGACCGGCGACCCCAAAAAAATCCAACAAGCCCACCACCAGCTTTTATACGTTGTGATTGGCATTGCTGTGGCCCTGATTGCTTTTGGTGCCGTAAATTTGGTTGAGAACGTGCTGGTGCCCACTAAAACAATTGAAATTGACGGACGTTAATGCGGGGACTTCAATGGGGGAAAATCCTCTCGATAAATAAATTTTAAGAATTTATTTCTAAAAGGTCGATTCAAAAACTGTATTACCTTATGAAAAAAATTGCTTTATATATTTTGCCGATAACTTTGGGCATTTTCTTAACTGGTTTTTTGGCTCAAGCTGCAATTGGGAGCCTCCCATCTGGCAGCAATCCAGACGTTCCCATCACCACCGTCGATCAAATTTGGACCATTGTTGCTAAGGTTGTAAGATGGATTTATTGGATCTTTTTCATGGTGGCCATTGTCTTTGTTATTTTTGCAGCTTTCTCTTATTTGACTGCTGGCGGCGATCCCGCTAAAGTTAAAAAAGCCAATAATCAATTAATTTATGC
>JAVHOZ010000004.1:0-6341 GCA_036170335.1 Candidatus Magasanikiibacteriota bacterium
AATTCATCTAGCAGAAAATTTAGCTTTTTCTGGTACTTTGATAGTAAGCGGTAAAGCAGTAGGAGTTGTAATTGGAACGGGCAAAAAATCTGTCATAGGAGAGGTAGCCAAGATAACTATAGAAACAGTACGTGAAAGTGCTTTTGAAAAGGGGATAGCCAAATTTAGCTCTTTTATTTTAAAAATGATATTAGTAATTTTGGTATTACTGTTTACAGCAAATATTTTAATTAAAGGTGACAGCGCAAATATTCCCGAATTAATTTTGTTTTCAATTGCCTTGGCTGTTAGTGTTATCCCAGAAGCATTACCCTTAGTGACAACTCTTTCGCTTTCTCGCGGTGCTTTACGTTTAGCTAGAAATAAAGTAGTTGTCAAACGTCTTTCGGCTGTTGAAGATTTGGGTAGTATCGAGGTTTTGTGTTCAGATAAAACAGGTACTATTACAGAAAATAAAATGAAAATAGCTGATGTAAAATCACAAGATAGGGAGCAATGTTTGTTTTATGGGGCACTGGCGGCATCTTTTTTAGGAGAAAAAAAAGCTGAACCAAACAATGCTTTTGATTTGGCTGTATGGAATGAATTAAATGAAAAAGATAAGAAAAAGGTGAAGGCTGAAGTAAGAATTAAAGAAATACCTTTTGACCCATTCCGAAGAAGAAATGATGTTTTAATTAAACGAGATAGTGTATATGAAATGATAGTACGCGGTGCCTTGGAAGATGTCTTACCTTTGTGCACGGGTATGGATGTCCAAGAAAAAAATGATTATAAAAAGTGGGCGCAGACTGCTGGTAAAAATGGACAAAGAGTTTTGGCGGTTGCGATTAAGATTGTAAAAGAAAATTCTGATATTAAAAAAGAAGAAAAAGGATTAAAATTAATTGGGGCGCTTGCTTTTGTTGATCCAATTAAATCAACAACAAAAGCGGCTATTAGTCGCGCGGAAGAATTGGGAGTTAAAGTAAAAATTTTAACAGGTGATGCCAAAGAAGTCGCTGGTGCGGTTGCTTATCAGGTTGGTCTAGCAAAAAATATAGAGGATGTAATAACTGGAGAAGAATTGGAGAAAATGTCGGATGAGTATCGTTTGGAAGCAGTAGAACAATATAATGTTTTTGCTCGTGTTTCACCTCAGCAAAAATATTTAATTATTCAATTGTTGCAGAAAAAGTATGAAGTTGGATTTTTGGGTGAAGGTATTAATGATGCACCTGCTTTAAAACTAGCCAATGTCGCAATGGTGGTTGAAGGAGCTTCTGACATTGCACGTGAAGCAGCCGACATAGTGCTTTTAAATAGTAGTCTTTCTGTCATCGTAGATGGTATTAAAAATGGTCGTGAAATATTTGCCAACACAATAAAATATTTAAAAATTACATTAATTTCAAATTTCGGCAATTTTTATGCTATTGCGGTAGCTTCACTAATTATCACATATTTACCAATGTTGCCTGTCCAAATTTTGTTATTAAATTTGCTTTCAGATTTTCCTATGATTGCCATAGCTATGGACACGGTAGACACTGCAGAATTACGTCGTCCTCGATGTTACAATATACATGAAGTGGTATTGATGGCAATCTTTTTAGGGTTAGTAAGCACCGTTTTTGATTTTATTTTCTTTGCATTGTTTTATCGTCAAGGGCCACAAATTTTACAAACCAATTGGTTTGTAGGTTCAGTGCTAACAGAGTTGGCTTTGATATATTCTGTGCGAACTCATTTTTTCTTTTTACGAACAAAAGCCCCGTCTATCATTCTTACATTGCTTTGTGTATTGGCTGTTGTCGTTGCAATCGTAACTCCTTTTACCGATGTAGGTTTTTCATGGTTCCGTTTTATCACTCCTTCTCTAAAAGATATTTATATAATACTTGGTGTGGTGGCATCTTATTTTGTTGTTACTGAGCTTGTAAAATTATTATATTACAAAATCACAACTTCGCATGGTGAAGTTGTATGATTTGGGGAGTCCACAAAAGACAAACTACTGGCATTTTTTACAAAGTCCAAAAAATTCTAAATAATGTTGTAATACTTTGAAATTATTTTTTTTCCAAATTATTTTTTCTTGATAGTGCAAATCTTCCGGTAAAATTACATCTTTTACTTTCTTACATTTTACACAGACAAGGTGATGATGGTGATTGTTTTTTTTATTCAATTCATAACGAATATTGCGATCGTTAAAACGGACTTCATTTATCAAGTAATTTGTTCGCAATGATTCCAACTGTCGGTAAATAGTGGTTTTGTTTGCTTTTAACCCCTTTTCTTTTAAGGCATTTAACAACTCTTGAGTGGTTAGGGGATTTTTTATTTTTGAAAATATTTTTAATATAGCAATGCGAATTGGAGTGTTTCTAAACATAATTATTTAACGGTAACTTGGTGTGTAGTTCTTTTTATAAATAACACTAATCCAAAAATAATTAACATTATTAAAACAATAGTACCACCAGAAGAAATGTTTAAATAAAAAGAAGAAATTATTCCAGTAATAATAGAAAATACAGAAATTATTTCCGCCCAGAACAATGTCATTTTGAAATTTTGTTTTAATTGTAGAGCGGTAATAGTGGGTAATACCAATAAAGCTGAAATTAATAAAATGCCAATTATTGGTATAGAAATAGCAATCGTTACTGCAGCCAGTAAAATAAATAAAGTATTAAAAATTTTTACCGGTAGGCCGCTAACGGTAGCCGCTTCCTCGTCAAAGGCAATGTAGACCAGTTCTTTATAAAACAGAAATACTACCAAGGCAACTAATATGCTTAATCCGAGGATAATATAAACATCATGTTGTTTTACCGTTACGATGCTGCCAAATAAATAACTAAACAGATCAACACTAAAACCGTGTGCTAATCCTATAATCACTACTGCTAGTGCTAAACTACCGGAAAGAAAAATAGAAAGTGCGGTTTCGCCATAGATTTTTTTGCTGGTACGCAGGCGCTCAATTGCGATTGATGACAAAGCGGAAGCGCCTAAGGCTGTCCACAAGGGGTTAATTTTTAACAACAATCCAACTGCCACACCAGCCAAAGAAACATGAGCCAGTGTGTCAGCGATTAGTGAATATCGGCGTAATACCAAAAAGATACCAATCAATGGAGCAATCAAACCAATCAAAATGCCAGCTTCTAGTCCGCGTACGATAAAACCGTATTGGAAAATTTCTAACATATTTAATTAATGTTTATGATCAACAAAACAGACATTTTTCCCGTAGAGATCGTCCAGATAATGACCTTTCATAAATTGTTTTGGGTCACCGTGATAAACCAAAGTTTGATTGAGGCAAGCCAGTTCAGTAACGTGGTGAGACACAACATCGACGTCATGCGAAACTAAAATCAAAGTAATATTTAAATCCTTGTTTAAATGAGTGAGTAATGAATAAAATTCTTCTTGATTTTTTATATCCACTCCGACAGTTGGTTCGTCTAAAAAAATAACTTCCGGTTCTCCCGCTAGAGCGCGGGCAATGAATACTCTCTGTTGTTGACCGCTAGATAAATTCCCTATCAGTCTGTCAGCGAACGGTGTCATCTCCACTCGTGCCAAGGCGGTATCGATATTTTTTTGGTCTTTTTCTTTTAGCCAATTTAGAATTCCTTCTTTCCCATAGCAACCCATTGCTACTACTTCTCGTACCGTTACCGGGAAAAGTGGATCAAAATTAATCGCTTTTTGTGGCACATATCCCAATTTTGACCAATCTCTAAAATCATGAAGTGGTTTGCCAAATAATTTTATTTGACCGGCTTGAGGTTGAATGAGACCGAGCATTAATTTTAACAAGGTAGTTTTTCCGCCGCCGTTTGGACCAATAAGGCTAATGTAATCACCTCGATGAATATCCAGAGTAATTTTTTTTAATACCTCAACATTATCGTAAGAAAACGAAACATTTTTTACTTCGATTATATTTTTTTGGTGGTCTATTGACATTGGAGAGCAATCTTAAGGTTAGTTAAATTGTTTTGCATTTCTGTAAAATAATTTTTTCCGTTTTTTATTTCTTCGTCAGTCAATCCTTCAATAGGATTTAATATCAGAGTCTTTGCGCCAATTTCTTGGGCGATAGTGTTGGCGAGTTTTGGGTTAACTAAACTTTCAAAAAAGATATATTGTATTTTATTCTTTTGAGCTAAATCTGCCGTATTAGCCAATTGTTTTGGAGTAGGTTCTTCATCTGGTGATAATCCGGAAATCGCCATTTGATTGAAGTTGTATTTTTGTGCTAAATATTTAAAGGCGGCATGTGAGGTAATTATATCTTTTTTCTGGCAGTTACTTAATTCAGTTTTAAATTTAGTGTTTAAATTCTCTAATTTATCTATCAGTATTTTGGAATTGTTTGTATAAAAATTAGTATTGGTGGGGTCGGCTATAATCAGATTTTGGGTAATTAATTCTACTTCTTTTTTGGCCAGTATTGGATCTAACCAGAAATGGGGATCGCGTGTTTGGATATTTTTTTCAACATTATCTTGGTCGACAAGATTTTTATTAATATCAATAATACTGATATTTTGTTTGCCCAAGATATTTTGGACATTGTCAGCCCAAGCTTCGAATTTTCCTCCATTGATAATAAGTATTTGACTGTTTTCAATTTTCACCATGTCTTTGGTAGTAGGTTCATAATCATGCGGCTCTGCGCCGGCTGGGGTGATATTGTATACATCAGCTCGATCTTGAACAATTTGGGTGGTAAAAAAATATAAAGGGTAAAATGAAGTGACTATCTGCAAACGTGGTTTTTTGGTAGTCGTTTTAGGTGGTTGGTTGATGGCTATTTTTAGTAAAAAAATTAAAAAAATCAACATTAATATAGTAAAAATAACAACGGATAATTTGTAATTGTTTGTTTTAAACATTGGCCAATGTTTTATTGCTTAATGCAACTTAGTTGCTTTTTTAAGAATAACATTTTTTAAACCGGTAGTCAAGGATCTTTATGTGAATAAAAGTCCGTAGGGATTGACAAAGTATATAAAAATTTATATAATTGTTATCGTTATGCGGTAGTAGTTCAGTTGGTAGAACGTCTCCTTGCCAAGGAGAAGGTCGCCGGTTCGAATCCGGTCTGCCGCTCAAAAATAACCTTTTAAGGTTATTTTTTAATTCACTGTTAGCTTGACAAAACCATTATTTTATGCGATACTTTGCTGTTAATCTAAACGCTAGGTTAACCAGTTCTTTACACAATCAATGAGGAAAACAGACAAAATCACGAGAAAAGCTTTAGTTTCATTTATACATAAGTGACACAAAAGCTTTTCTCGTGTGAGTTGAGCCATGGACCCCGGGTAGGGGTAAATTGCTTTTTAAGCTTTTAGCTTGAAGGAAAACTGTCATGAATGCAAAGTATGGAAATTGGACGCGGGGCGAAGATGAAGCCCTGCTCAACATCGTGGGTGGTGAAGAGATTGCACGCGCCGTGCTTCGTGGTGATAAAAAAATCACCGTCGAGGACGTCGTGCGTCAACAACCGCCCACCAAACCGCCGCTTATCGGCACCGTGGTCACGACCCTCACCCTCAAGCCGTACAGCGCAAAGTCGGTTGCCGAAGCTATCAAGCTCGGCAAGTACAACGGCGTTGACGACGACATCGTTACGCTTTTCGCTGACGACGAGGTGGGTCTGGCCACGGCCGTGAATGTGACCCTGGTGCAATTCGACCGGTATTCGTTTGCCAACGAGGTGTTGGACTGGGCCAAGGCGAACGGTGACAAGAAGCCGATTCTCCCCAAGCACATCCACGCCATCGGGATTCAGCACTGCGAAGAGCAGCGCAAGTTGCCAATCGTGGGGCTCGGCTCCGTGCGGGGCGGCCGCGTCCTGTGCCTATTCGGCAATTCCGTCTGGCGTGGCCTGCTCCGCGTTTCGGTTTCGGTCGACTGGGATCGGCTCTGCCTGTTCGGCTTCCTCAGCGAGTAGCCCTTGGATTCTGGGCACCTTGGTTCTATCAAGGTTGCTTGGATCCTTCGGCTCACTTTGACAATTGGCCCACACCAGTACGATCCTTCGGGATACGACTGGTGTGGGTGCTTCGTTTTTGTGGTATACTTATCTCGGATAGTAAACGAAACAGTCCAATACTACGGTTATGGGCGGTTGAACTCTGGATAAACCAATCTGCCAGAATAAATAGTGATAATATCACTATTTAGTGTGCTACTGGTATACCCTAAAAATGAAGATACTCGGTACAAAATGGTAGAGAAATAAAGTTTCCAAATTCGATTCAGCCCGAAGAGTACTCAACGGGTGGTGTTATAGAAACTATTTTGTATGTTTGTAGGTGTGGCTCCGTGCG
>JAVHOZ010000005.1:0-25218 GCA_036170335.1 Candidatus Magasanikiibacteriota bacterium
CGTGGATATAAACAAAGGGCGTTTGGGGGTTTATCTTACTAATAGCTTAGAGAAAGCCGAGAGTTATGACGACACGCTTTTTTCCGGTTTGGGTTTGGGGCAAGCGATTACCAATGAGTCTATAGCGGCAAATAAGGTTAAAAATGATTTGCCTGTGATGGTGGTGCTGGGGAATCCGCCATATTCAGGTGTATCATCGAACGAATCAGAATACGCAAATAATTTAGTAGAAAAATATAAAGTTGAACCGGGAGGAAAAGAAAGACTACAAGAACGTAAGCATTGGCTTAATGATGATTACGTAAAATTTATTGCCTTTGCGGAGGATATGATTGAAAAGAATGGAGAGGGTGTGGTTGGGTTTATTACCAATCATGGTTATTTAGACAATCCAACATTTCGTGGTATGCGTTGGCACTTGATGGATACTTTTGATTCAATTTATATAGTCGATCTTCACGGAAATTCCAAGAAAAAAGAAGTGTCTCCTGATGGCAGTAAGGATGAAAATGTGTTCGCAATACAACAAGGTGTATCAATAATGATTGCAGTAAAAAATAGAAAGAAAAAGAAGGGGGATTTGGCGAAAGTTTTTCATTTAGATGTGTGGGGTAAACAAGAAAATAAATTTGAGCAGCTTAACAATCTTTTAATTGGACACGCTGAATGGAAGTCTCTTGAATCTCGTTTGCCAAATTTGGTGTTTATTCCTGAAGGTTCACAAGAAATTAGCGAGGAGTATAGTAATGGTTTTGGTGTGGATAATATATTTATAGAGAAGACCACTGGTATTGTTACTGCACGAGATGGTCTGGTAATCTCTGATAGTAAAGATGAATTGATAAAGAGAATAAATAATTTTTGCGACAACAGCGTTAGTGATTTTGAAACTCGTCAAAGATTCTTTCCAAACAAAAAAGATGGAAAATATAAAGCAGGTGATTCAAGAGGTTGGAAATTATCCGAATCACGTAAGATAATTTGTTCTTTAAAACATGAAGATCAAATAAAGTTATTATTTTACAGACCATTTGATACAAAATTTATTTATTATCATCCAAAGATGGTCGATTGGGGTCGAGAAAAGTTAATGAAAAATTTTATTATTGATGAAAATATAGGTTTAGTTTTTACAAGGCAAGCGATTGGCGGAGAAACTTATAGTCATATTATGGTTAGTAAATTCATCGCGGACAATCGTGTATTTTTTAGCAATAAAGGTATTCCAATTGATGCCCCTCTTTATATTTACACTGGTGACGGCATCAAAGTTTCAAATCTAAAAAAAGAAATCGTCAAAGAAATAGAAAAAATTGTTGGATCAGTAACACCGGAAAATATTTTGGATTATATTTATGCTGTTTTGCATAGCCCAAGTTATCGTGAAAAATATAAAGAATTCTTAAAAATTGATTTTCCACGCGTTCCGTATCCAAAAGATGAAAAACAATTTTTTGCACTAGCCAAATTAGGTGAGGAATTGCGTCATTTGCATTTACTAGAAAGTCCTAAAGTAAATAATTTTATCACTACTTATTCTGAAGCGGGTGATAATTTGGTAGAAAAAATAATCTACCAAAACGGTCAAGTGTTTATCAATAAAACCCAGTATTTTGGCGGTGTACCACAATCGGCATTGGATTTTTATATCGGTGGCTACCAACCAGCCCAAAAATGGCTCAAAGACCGCAAAGGACAAAAACTTACCAATGCTGATATTGAACATTATCAAAAAATTATTGTGGTATTAGTTGAGACAATGTTAATAATGGAAGAAATAGAAAAGATTAGTTATTGATGATATTAAAAAATGTGGAATTGCCTATACAAAAATTTGCCAACGAAGACAGTGCTGTTACTCCTATTATTTTTACTGATAAGCAACGGGAACTTTTTAGGCGTTTGGATGAATTTTATAAGATCGTAAATACTCAGTCTGCTCATTCATTTAGGGATATTATATATCCGTTTTATACGAAAAATGGGAAAATTGTTAAAGACGGTGAATTGACATTACGAAAAGATCAAGCATTTGAAAAATATGGTTCTGTTGGAAAAACTAATTCAGATATTGGAACATACTTTGGTTTTTTTCTGATCTTGCCCATCATAATTTTGACGATGCAATAGACTCAAATTTAGTACAAATAGGCCGATACATGGTGTTTTACCACTACCATTTATCATGTCAAGTTTATCCACACCCAATGTTTGATTTTTAGACATTATTAGTGTATACTATAAACATATGAGTAAAATGATTTTGGCATTTTTGCGCTCCATTGCGACACCGGATGGCAAGATTCCAAAGACCAAATTAGCCAAATTGGTTTATCTCGCCGATTTTTCTTGGTTTTATAAAAAATTGGAAAGTATGAGTGGGATGCAATATCGTAAAATTCAATATGGTCCGGTGCCAGACAGTTATTTTCGCGCTATTGATGAACTGGAAGAATCCGGAAAGATTGTCATTGACAGAAAATCTAGCGAGGGGAAAGAGATGCTACTTATTGCCGAATCACAAGGCAATGTAAATGAAAAAATATCATCATTATCAAAAGCCGAGTTGCTTTTGATACAAAATATCGCTAAAAAGTGGAAAGATAAAAAAACAAATGAAATTGTTAATTTTACCCACAATCAATTGCCGTATTTAATATGCCGCGATAATGAGATTATTCCCTATGAATTGATTACCCAAGAGGATCCGGAGTATGTCTACTAATTATAATGTCGTCTTTGCAGAGTTTGCCAAACGCCATTTCATTAAAAGTTTTAAAAAGAAGTATAAAAATGCATGGGAACCCACACTAATTGCCTTGCGTTTTGAGTTTGGGAATTTTGATTTACTCTTTCAAAAGAGTATTGCTGAAAAGATTGTTGATTCGTCTACCATCAGTATTTGCAAAACAGAATTTAAGATCGCTGGAACTAACATATCGCGTCACGCATCAGGAAACCGCTGTATTGTGGCGATGCAAAAAGAAACGTACTATTATTGTTCTGCTGGTATATCACAAAAATGATATTGGTGGAGGTAATGAAACAGCTGTATGGAAAAATATTATTCGGGAAAATTGAATTATATCAACCGTCAATTTGGACCTGTTCCTAACATCGAAGAGTACTGTGGAGTGGTTGAAAAAATGCAAAAGGTTAGTCAATTAAAAATTTTTACACAAGAATATTATGGTTTGATACAAAAAAGATATGTAGCCCTCGCTAATTATGAAGAGGGATCATTAACTCTGAAAGAGATTAAAGTTATTGATTCTGTTATTAACAGATTGTCTGATATGAGCGCGAGAAAAATTGAAGATTATGTGCATGAAGACGCACCTTGGAAATTAACAAAAGAAAAACAGGTGATTCCTTATTGTTTAGCTTACGATCGAACTGCGCCCTATGCACAAGTTGATCACGAAAAAATGTGGCAAGACGTGGCTGGGGCCGATCTTACAAAGCGTTTGGGACCGATTTCAAAGGAGGAGTATAATTACTACATGAGTTTATAATACTATGAAGCAAGGAGAAATTTGGTTTGTAGAATTTACTGGAGTTGGACACGAATATCAAGGCAAACGACCGGCAGTAATAATAGAAGGAGACAAACAAATTAAGACATATTTGAAACAACATTTTGATCTTTAGCTAACAAGACATCAAACGTTGCCAGTAGGAGAAAACATCATTAATTTGATGTTTTTTTGACTTTTTTATATTACTTGATAGAATGTATCTACAACACTGTCAGTTGTACGGAGTCCACTATGTTGAGCATCGGCCAAGATTCTGAATTGGCAGAACTATCCCGACTGAGTCGGGATCAAAGACAGTGAAGGAGGATAAGTCGAAACATTGGACTGCCCGCACTCACTTAAGATTAAAATTTGTTTTTTAGTTTTAAGCGACGGGCGGTAATGTTTTTTGCCGACCTAGCTCAGTTGGTAGAGCGACGGTATCGTAAACCGTAGGTCATGGGTTCAATTCCCATGGTCGGCTCAATTGTTATTAACATCTCACATCGTTTGGAGTTTTTGTTTATTTTCTTTTGTGGTATAATATTTATTATGATTACAATCGAAGGTGTTACAAAAATATATTCTTCCGATTCAGTTGCTTTACGCGATATTAGTTTGCATATCAAAGCAGGTGAATTTGTGTCTATGATTGGACAAAGCGGTAGTGGAAAAACCACCTTTACCAGGCTTTTGATTGCCGAAGAAAGTCCAACCAAAGGTAGTATCAAAATAGGCGATTGGGATATTACCAAAATAAAAACTAACGATATTCCTTTTTTGCGACGTCAGATCGGGATGATTTTTCAGGACTACAAATTATTACCACAAAAAACTGTTTATGAAAATGTTTCATTTGCTCTAGAAGTAGCTGGTGAAAAAAGTCGCCGCATTGCTCAAGTGGTTCCGCAATTATTGGAAATTGTGGGATTGGCCGATCGTCACAATCGTTATCCAATGCAGTTGTCCGGTGGGGAGCAACAGCGCGTAGCTATCGCCAGATCATTGGCTCATCGACCAAAAATTATTGTTGCTGATGAACCGACTGGCAACCTAGACACTATCAATGCCGAAGAAATTATCCAAATTTTAAAAAAAATAAATGAATTTGGTACAACTGTAATATTACTAACTCATAATCGTGAAGTGGTAAATACTTTGCGTCGTCGAGTAATCACGCTACAAAATGGTCACTTGACGCTGGATCAAGAGGCGGGAAAATATATTTTATGAGATACATTGTCAGAATGCTAAAATTCGCTTTTCAAGATATTGGTCGAAATTTTGGTCTATCTTTTATGACTGTTTTGATTTTGGTTTTGATGCTTTTATCTGTAAATGCTTTATGGTGTGTACGAATTATTACCCAAGAAGCTGTTAGTTTAATAAAAGATCAGGTGAATGTCAGTGTATATTTTAGTGCCGAAGCCGGTGAAAAAAATGTTACTGAAATAAATAAATATGTTAGCGCTTTTCCAGAAGTAGTAAGCGTACAACTACAAAATTCCGATGAGGTTTTAAATTCATTCAAAAAAAGACATAGTCAAAGCAAAGATATTTTAGCCGCTTTGGCAGAACTAGACAAAAATCCATTTGGACCGACCATGGTTATTAAAACTAGAGAACCAGGTGATTATAAAAAGATTATCAAAGCGCTAAGCGTACCCGAATATGAACATTTGATTGAAGCAAAAAGTTTTGATGAACACGAAAGCGCAATTGAAAAAATTCAAAATATCACCAATCGTACTGAAAAAGCAGTAGCTGGATTGGTATTATTATTTGCTGGGATTTCTTTCTTGATAGTCTTCAATACCATTCGTAGTGCTATTCACACCCAAAAAATAGAGATCGGAATCAAACGTTTGGTCGGTGCTAGTAATTGGTTTATCCGTGGACCGTATTTGGTCGAGTCTTTTATTTTTTCAATATTAAGTTTGGTGATTTCAACCATTCTTATTTACTTTGCCTTGACCTTTGTAGACCCTTATTTGTCGGTAATTTTCCCAAGCAGCTTCTCCTTGACAAATTACTACAATTCGAATATTCTGTATGTGTTTGGGGTTCAGTTTATTAGTGTACTGATCCTGACTACATTATCTAGCGGTTTGGCCATGCGTCGCCAACTTCGTGTATAATCCGAGATCGTCTAACGGCAGGACTCCGCCCTTTGAAGGCGGCTATCTTGGTTCGAATCCAAGTCCCGGAACAAATTAGAAACAAAATAGCCGCAAGTATGTGCGGCTATTTTGTTTTTTAATGATTACTTGTTTTGAAAATGTACTTTAAAATTCAACTTAAGAGTGTAGCCAATTGGGACATTGACCTGATAGTAATTGTATTGTTCGTCAAATTTCTGTATTTTATTATAGTTTGTGCTAATCAAATAGAGACGAGACGATCCTCGAATATCAGGATGATTAAGAATGTAGCCTCCTTTACTATCTGTTTGCGCTGATTCATTTCCTCCCATAGGTACCACAGCCATATCAGTGATCGCTTTACCATTTTTAGTATCAGTAATTATTCCTATAATTTTTGTTGAACCATCTTTGGATTTTATAAGTGACTTCTTTGTTGGATATACTAGCTTCATGTAATCCGGAGTTGGTTTGGTGGTTTTCAAATTGAAATCAACTTTTGTATCCTTTCCTAGTTTGACTGGTATAGATGGAGATGGTTTATACCCACCACCAGACCAAGCATACGCTTCATAACCATTATCTGAGTCACTAACAACTTTTGCGCGATAAATATATTTTCCATTTTTATCAGTAATGGGCACATCGGCCATTGTGTGTGAAACCATCACAGCTACTCCAGCAAATCGTTTTTTCTTTATGACTGCTTGCGTAAGTTGTCTGAGCGGTAAAAGTTAGAACAAAAAAAGCTATCAAAAATAACCATTTACATTTTAACATATATTATAGTTTTTTATTAAAAGTACTCATTTAACTATAACACGGTAAGATTCCATAGGTCAACGTCCTTTGAGCTAGTAAAAACTGTAAGATGTGTTAAAATTTAGATGATTTGAAATAATTTTAATCCGTAGCTGTATTATAATTATATGAACTTTGATCAATTTACTGATGAACAGCTGATAGTTCAAGTTAGAGAAAATGATAAAGAAAAATATGCTGAAATAATTCGGCGTTATCAGATAAAACTGACTCACTATTTGCGTAAATTTATTCGAAATCATGATGAACTTGAAGATGTCCTTCAGGAAATTTTTATTAGAACATATCGAAATTTATTCGCTTTTGATACGGATAAAAAATTTTCTCCTTGGATATATAGAATCGCTCACAATCAGGCAATCAATCATATTAAAAAAAATAAAAAAGGTTCAATTTCTTTGGATGAATATGAATGGGAAATAGTTGACGAAAAAATGGATCTGAAAAAAGACATTGACATCGGTTTGGCAAAAACCAAAATTGAAAAAGGATTATCTACTCTAAAGATAAAATATCGTGAACCACTAATATTATATTTTTTTGAACAAAAATCTTATGAGGAAATTAGCGACATTTTGCACATTCCGATCAGTACAGTCGGCACACTTATCTCACGAGGCAAAAATGCTCTAAAAGAATTTTTAGAAAAAAAATAATATGGATACTAATAGTGAAATAGAAAAGAAAATCATGACGGAGATTGAGAGTGGGCGAGTAAAATTAAAGTCCAAATATATTTTTTGGGCGGAAAAATTTGGTGTGAGTAGTGCATTCGTAGTTACCGTACTTTTGGCAATTTTGTTTTTTAATTTAGTTTTGTTTTATCTAAAATCGTCAGATAATTTAGCATATTTAAGTTTTGGCAATAGTGGGGTGTTTGCTTTCCTCGAGTCATTTCCTTATTTATTGGTTGTGGCCTTTATAATTTTTATACTTTTGGCAGGAACCATAATCGTAAAATCAGATTTTGCCTACAAAAGCCCATTTGGATTTTTAGCTCTGGCAATAGTTGGTGTTGTGATTGTCTGTGGTATTGTATTGACATATACCGGAGTGGCAGAAAAAATAGAACAAGAAACTTTTGAGTCACGACCGAGTGGGTTTTTGTTTAAACCATTTTTATCACGTGGATTGGAAGCGCGTCATAACGGAATAGTTGGTAGAATAATAGAAATTGGCGATAGTAATATTACTATTCAAACTCCGCGTGGCTCAGAAAAAATAATTTTAACAAATGAATCTTTGTTACCCACGGAACCCTTATCCGAAGGAATTTTTATTGTGGCTCTAGGATCTAGAGATGATGGAAATTTTACTGTTTCCAAATTACGAATTATTAATCCAGAAGAAATACAGATGATTCGTCGTGGAGTTCATCGTCGTTTTGGGCAGTTCCAATTTCATGTTATAAAATCTGGCGGTTGCAAATTCTTACCATCTTCTACTATCATACAAGTTACCAGTAGCTGCTTTTAATTTTATCAAATAAATATGGAAAAAACTTTTTTACAAAAAATTTATCAAAATATTTTAGAACATAAATTTCGATTTCTAATTATTTGTTTAATAATTGTTGGAGGCGGTTATTATATTTATACAAAAAACTTTATTCCCAAACTTCCTTTGCGTTACACTACTACCACAGTTAAAAAATCAACAATTGTTAGTTCAATTATTGGTTCCGGTCAAGTATCCACATTAAATAAGTTAGACATTAAACCGTTGGCATCTGGGATTGTCACTGATATCAAAGTAAAATCCGGCGATGTGGTAAAAACCGGACAAGTGCTATTAATAATTGATCAACGTAGTGCCAGCGCGAATTTAATCCAAGCGCAAGCTAGTTACAACAAAATTCTCAATGCTTTGACTAAGGCTGATCTAAATACTTATCAAGGAAATATTGCTAACGCGATTTCAGATTTAGAAAAATCAAAAGTAGATACTGTCAACACTATCGCGACTGCTCAAGCTACGGTAGATACGGCTTACAATAATTTAAAACTCGCCGAAGGTGGAGAAAGCAGCCAAATTGTTACTCAATCATACAAAAATGGTGTTATATTTTTACAAAGCACTTTGGCCAAATTGGACAGTTCTTTGACGGCGGCCGATAACATTTTAGGTATAGACAACACTTTGGCCAACGATAGTTTTGAACAATATTTGTCAATTTTAGATAGTAATCAAATAAATTATTCCAAATTTGATTATTTGATAGTTAAAGAAGCTAGAAAAAAAGTCGGAGAAGCTATTTTGCCTCTTTCTATCAATAGTCCTCACAAAGATATTGATGCGGCGTTTGTTTTGACAGCCGATGCTTTAGAAAAAAGTATTCATTTGTTTTCTGATATGGCGGCAATGTTAAATGCTACACCGCTGGTTGGCAGTCTGTCGCAAACATCGCTTGATAGTATGAAGTCAAGTGTCGCTTCACAACGATCTTCGGTTACTTCTCAATATAGTAGTTTAATAAGTGAAGAAGAATCAATCGTTAATGATAAGAATAGTTACAGTGCTTATCAGTCAGCTTACCAAAAAGCTTTGCGTGATTTAGACGCAGCCAAAGCAGCTGCCGTCAACACTGTCCAGACAAAAGAATTTGCTGTACAACAATACAAAGACGCCCTCTATACAAAACAAAACCCTCGCAAAGAAGATCTAGATAGTGCCAAAGCACAGTTAGAATCTGCGATAGATAATTTTAATAATACAATTGTCCGTGCGCCATTTGATGGCAAAATAGCTACCTTAACCGCTCAAAAAGGCGTACAAGTTGGTGGACAAGTGGGAGATTTGACTGCTGCAGTGACACTTATTACTGCTCAAAAAGTAGCTACTATTAGTTTGAATGAAGTAGATGTCGCCAAAATAAAAGTTGGCCAAAAAGCAACTTTAACTTTTGATGCTTTGCCTAGCTTAACTGTCGCTGGACAAGTTACTCAAATAGACAATCTAGGAACAGTTACTCAGGGAGTAGTCAATTATAATGTGCAGATTAGTTTCTTATCTGATACCGATGAAGTCAAATCAGGAATGAGCGCCAGAGCAGCGATAATTTTGGATACTCGCACCGATGTTTTGGTGGTACCGCTGGCAGCAATAAAAACAAATGGTAATCAAAATTATGTTGAAATTGTTAAGCCTGAAGATTTAACTCCAGTCGCTAATGTCAAAAATCAATCAACTACAAAAAATCCTCCTCAAAAAATAAATGTTGAAATTGGTTTATCCGATGATACAAATACAGAAGTTATTTCCGAATTAAAAGAGGGGGATGTGGTTGTCACTCAAACTAATGACCCTAATATAGCCAAAACTACCCCAGCCCCTTCTACTGGTGGCGGTATTCGTATTCCTGGTTTAGGTGGTGGCGGTGGTCGTCAAGGAGGATAAATTTATGATTGAAATTAAAAATATTACAAAAAATTATAATACTGGTGAGATTGAATTTCAGGCGCTCAAAGGAGTTACGTTCACAATTAAAGACGGTGAATTTGTAGCCATAATGGGACCGAGCGGTTCTGGAAAATCTACTCTTATGAATATTCTAGGAGCGTTGGATATACCTACATCTGGAAAATATTTATTAGACGGGCAAGATGTTTCCTCACTTTCAGAGAGTGAATTGGCAAAAATTCGAAAAGAGAAAATTGGTTTTGTTTTTCAATCTTTTAATCTTTTGAAACGTACAACTGTAATAAGAAATGTAGCTTTGCCATTGTTATATACTGGTATGCCCAAAGCTCAAAGACTTATAAAAGCAAAAGAAGCATTGGCCAGTTCCGGTTTTGAGGAAAATCACTACTATCATCTATCCAATCAATTATCCGGCGGTCAAATGCAACGTGTGGCGATTGCGCGCGCTTTGGTAAATAATCCTTCCTTAATTTTGGCTGACGAACCGACAGGAAACTTGGATACAAAAACCGGAGAAAAAGTTTTAGAAACTTTTAAAAAATTAAATAATCAAGGTCACACTATAATTTTAATTACCCACGAACCAGATGTGGCACGACATGCAAATAGAATTATTGTTATTCGTGATGGATTAATAGAAAAAGAAGAAATTGTAAAACATTAATTTATGAATTGGTTAGATTTACTTGAAGAAATTTATTGGTCATTATCCGCCAACAAAGTGCGTTCATTTTTGACCGTGCTTGGAATTGTGATTGGGATTGGTTCGGTAATTGCGATGGTGGCAGTAGGACAAGGAGCAAAAGATGGCATTCAAGCTAGTATTCAATCGGTTGGATCAAATCTGATAATAATTACCCCAGGCGCTCAGCGTGGAGTTGGATCACAAGTAAATGCCGGTCGTGGTTCTGCTCAAACTCTCACTCAAGCCGATGCTGATGCGATAAAAAGCACTGTCCCATTAATTCAATCAACTGCCCCAGAATTGAGTCGTCGTTATCAAGTGACTTCTCGTGGAAAAAATACTAATACTCAAATTATTGGAACTGTGCCAGAATATCCGGATGTTCGTAAGGTAGAAATTACTGATGGAAGTTTTATTACTTCAAAACATCTATCATCCAATGACAAAGTAGCTGTAATAGGACCACAAGCGCGCGATGATTTATTTGGAGTGGATGCGGCAGTGGTCGGTCAGTCTATTCGTATCAATAATATTGAATTTAAAATTGTGGGAATTACCAAAGCTAAAGGTGGAAGTGGTTTTAGCAATCCCGATAGCAATATTTTTATTCCAATTACAACAGCCCAGCGGTATTTGGCCGGTGATGTCTATGTGTCTACTATTAGTGTAGAAGCGCAAGATCAAGAATCAATGCCAACAGTGCAACAAAATATTACAGATTTATTAATGCAACGACATAAAATTATTAGTCCACAGCCAGCTGATTTTAGTGTTTTAAATCAAGCAGATATTGTGGCGACTGCTTCCAGTATTACTAATACTTTTACGATGTTGTTGGCTTCAATCGCGGGGATTTCACTACTAGTTGGTGGTATTGGAATTATGAATATGATGTTGACAACAGTCACTGAACGTACCCGTGAAATTGGTTTACGCAAAGCGATTGGAGCGGACAGAAAAGATATTAGCGCGCAGTTTTTACTTGAAGCCGTCACTCTTACTTTTGCTGGCGGAGTATTTGGAATTATTTTAGGCTGGTTATTATCATTGGCGGTTGCCAAATTTGCTGGCATGAATACTCAAATTTCACTTTCGTCTATTCTTTTGGCCTTTGGTGTGTCAGCTCTGATCGGTGTAATTTTTGGGTATTACCCTGCTAGTCGTGCCGCCAAATTAAATCCGATTGATGCCTTACGTTATGAATAATTTTTTTAATTATCTAATAATATTTTTATGAAAAAAATGTTACCACAAATTATAGTTGGGATTTTAGTAGTAGGAGCAATATCTTTTTATGGCGGAATGAAATATGAAACAAGTAAAACTGTTAGCACTCCATCTGACAGTCAACAACGTGGTGCTGACCAATTTGGTGGGAGAAATGGCGGTCGTATGGGTGGTAATCGAGGTGGTGCCAATGGTGGAGCTGGTTTTGCCAACGGAGAGGTAGCTTCTGCCGATAATACCGGTCTTACCATAAAAATGCGCGATGGCAGTTCAAAAATAGTTATTTTTTCTGCCTCTACTCAAATTTTAAAATCAGCGATTGGTACTTTGTCGGATGTGGTGGCTGGGACACAAGTAACCATTATGGGAAGTCCAAACACCGATGGAAGTATCACCGCCCAGTCTATTCAAATAAGACCAAACACACCAAGCAGCACTCCTAACAAAAAATAATACCAAACAAAGAGCGTCCGTTTGGGCGCTTTTTTTGTTTATATTTTTATGATATAATTATAATATATTTTTGTCATTCTCGCGAAAGCGGGAATCTATTATGAATAAATTAAATTTCAAATTCAATTTTCACGATTTTTCCGTTAGTTTACCAGACGAAGCCTCTCAAAGTGTGTGGGCGGAAATTTTTAAAGAACGTGAATACAAAGCGGCTGATTCAACGATTGCCCAAGCCGTTGAACCCATCGTTGATGTCGGCGCGCATATTGGTTTGTTTTCATTGTATGTGCGCGCCTTAAATTCCAATGTGTCAATTATTGCGCTTGAACCAGAAGATGTAAATTATGGATTGTTGCAACAAAATATAAAAGACAACAAATTAACAAAAATAAAAACACTTCAGATTGCTTTAGGGGGAAGATCTGAATTGGGAAAATTAATAATTACTGCCGATAGTCATAATCATCGTTTAGAAAATTCCCCAGTCGTCACAATTCCAAAAAATGAAGAAGAAATACAGACTAATCAATCAGTAAAAATTTTATCCTTAAGAGATTTTTTGAATCAGGAAAAAATAAAAAAAAGCTCCTTGTTAAAAATGGATATAGAGGGAGGGGAGTATGATGTTTTTTCTGCCTGTATGCCAGCAGATTTTGCGCGTATCAAAAATATTATTATGGAATATCACAATTATGGTGGATTTAATTATAAAGAAATAGAAAATCAACTCAGAGAAAACGGTTTTGGAGTTCAAGTTTTTCCATCAAAATTTGATAAAAAAATGGGTTTTATTTTTGCTAAAAATAAACGAGTATGATCAAACCTCATCAAGCTTGGATAGTGGCTATTGATATGGGTTACGGGCATCAACGAGCTGCCCATCCGCTGCGATTTTTGTCACCAGACAACAAAGTTTTATTGGCCAACAATTACGAAGGCATACCAAATAAAGATCGTAAAGTTTGGCAAAATTCTCAGCGCTTTTATGAATTCTTTTCACGTGCCAATAATATTGTATTAGTTGGTCATTTTTTATTTGATTTATTGATTGATCACATGCAAATAATTTTACCTTTTTATCCCAAACGTGATTTATCAAAACCAAATCTACAAACCAAACTAAATTATGCTGGTATAAAAAAAGGGTGGGGTAAAAATTTAATTGTACATCTGAACACGAAAGATATTCCATTAATAACAACTTTTTTTACGGTGGCTTTTTTTGCTGAAGAACATGGTTTTAAAAATGATATTTATTGTGTAATTTGTGATAGTGATATCAGTCGTGCTTGGGCGGCGTATTATCCACAAAAAAGCCGAATAAAATATCTTGCGCCTTGTAGAAGGGTAGTAAACAGACTAATCGAATATGGTGTTAAGCCAGAAAATGTATTTTTAACTGGTTTTCCTTTGCCTAATGAAAACTTGGGTGGAAAAAATTTGGGAATTTTAAAAACTGATTTAGAAGAACGCATAATAAATTTAGACCCGGAACATCGTTATCGACAAAAATATATTGATACTGTCAAACAGTTTTTAAAAGGAATTAAAAAAAATGGTCATCATCCCTTGACTCTCACATTTGCAGTAGGTGGCGCTGGGGCACAAAGACAAATGGCAGTAAATATATTAACAAGTTTAAAAGCCAAATTATTAAATAATGAGATCAATTTTCATTTAGTGGCCGGCACCCGCAATGATGTTTATTTATATTTTAAAGATTATATAGATAAATTAGGTTTAACAAAAATTTTGAATAAAAATTTACACATAATTTTTTCTGTTGGTAAAGAAGAATATTTTAGCCAGTTTAACGCCGCTTTGCGTACAACCGATATTTTGTGGACCAAACCAAGTGAACTCGTTTTTTATACCGCTCTTGGATTACCGATAATCATTGCTCCGCCTCTAGGTTCACAAGAAAAATTTAATAAAATTTGGCTCAAAACAGTTGGTGCTGGTATCTCCCAAGAAGATCCAAGATTAACACACGAATGGTTGTTTGATTGGATAAATAGTGGTTGGTTGGCTGAAGCCGCGATGTCAGGGTTTTTGGATGGACGTCAGTTTGGCGTGCAAAACATCACGGATGTGGTATTTCATGGAGTAAAAGAGCCTGCTAAAAATTACCAATTATTATAAGTAGCGACTGTTGACAGTACGAGAATTTTTTTGTATACTATTGAACAGTTCTTTCTAAAATAAATTCCGGGGTAGCGCAGCGGTAGCGCAGTTGGCTGTAAAACCTATCTTTCGCTATAATACTAGTTATTATGAAAAAAGATAAAAGAAAATATTCCGACCGTGCAGAATATCTCAAAAAAAGCGGTTGATAAAAGACGAAAAGAAATTTGTCAAATGTTTATTGACTACAAGGGTGGCAAATGCCAAATCTGTGGATATAATAAATGTATCCGCGCTCTAGATTTTCATCACAGAGATCCAGAGAAAAAAGATTTTGGTCTTTCAGCAAAAGGATACACGAGAAGTTGAAATTCTGTGAAAACAGAGCTTGACAAATGTGTATTAATTTGTTCGAATTGTCATCGAGAGGTGCATGAAGGAATTAGCAGCCTGCCAGAGTAATTTGGCAAGGAAACACAGGGTGAATTGCTGGAAACCTAAACAGAGATGTATGGTAATCAGCAGCCAAGTCCCGAAAGTCGGGAAAGGTTCAGAGACTATCTCGAAAGAGAGTACACGCTAAAAACGTGGAAGCGCCTTGCTCCCAAAAATGGGATGATGATATAGTCCACTCCGTATAGAAATTTACGGGTAGGTGTAACCAATTGGTCGTGGGTCCGAATCCCACCCCCGGAGCAAAACAGGATGAGCAGGCTCGAGAGAGCCTGTTTTTTATTTTGACTCGCCACTGTCGCCAAACTAGCTAAAATGTTATAATAAATGAAAGTTGATATAAAAAAACACGATTAACAAAAATATATGGTCTGGTACAAAAAACAACTAATGAAAAAATTAAAAATCCTTGACGAAAAGAAACCAAAAGCAAAAAAAGAAAGTATAGAGCAACAAACCAATCCTTCTTTTGATCCAAGCAAGATTAAAAGCGGAAAACGCGCCTTCAAAAACCCTGTGGCCGAAATGAACAGAAATAGAAAGAAAACTGATATATTCTAATTTTAGCCAATTTTTGCCGGTCGACCATTGATTTATTATGCCAAGTGTGCTATAATGGTTTTTCTTTCACATTTTTATTAATATAACAGAAATAACATGGGAGACTTTAACAAATTCGACAAGGGTCGCGGTGGTCGTGATTCCGGTGGCGGACGCAGTTTTGGTGGGCATTCTGGCGGAGATCGCAAATTCGGTAGTCGTCCAGGTGGTGAACGCAGCTTCGGCGGCGGACGCTCTGGCGGTGGTTTTGGCGGTGGACGTTCGAGTGACGGTCCAAGAGAGATGTTTCCAGCGGTTTGTGGTACTTGCGGAGAAAACTGCGAAGTTCCATTCAAACCAACTGGTAAATTTCCAGTATTCTGCAAAAATTGTTTCAAAAATCAAGGTGGTGATAATGCTAGATCAGCAGGTACACCAAGATTTGCTCCAAAATTCGCACCAAGAAGTTTTGGTAATCGCAGTATTGGCAACAATTTCGGCGGTAATACCGATGGTTCTGCCAACACAGCTCCTGTAAGCTCAATCTCCAAAGCACAATTTGAAGCTTTGAGTTCAAAAGTAGACAGAATTTTGGACATTTTAATAGCTGCCCAAGATAATTATGAAGCTCCAAAAGAAATGAAAAAAGAAATTTCCAAAGCATTTGCTACTGAGATAACATCTGAAGTGAAAATTGATAAAAAAGTAGCCAATAAAGCAGCTCCAAAAAAAGCAAAAGGTAAAAAGAAATAATCTTTATATCACAAACAACGGTTTAACAAGGCCGTTGTTTTTTTGTTTTTTTTTACTACTGTGCTATACTTGTTAGACAAGTTTTGCTTAAACACAACTAAAGAAGTAGCCACTATCGGGAATTTTGTTAAACATAAATATAAACTATGGAAGCTCAAAATTACTTATTTATTTTATTTGGTGTAGTTATAACTGGTTTTTTAATCGCTGATTTGGGATTTTTTAATAAGACCAATCACAAGATTGAACCAAAAGCAGCGTTATTTCAATCACTTTTTTGGATTTCAGTATCAATAGCTTTTAGCTTTTTAATTTTTCTGTTCATAAATAAAGAAGCGGCAGCAGAATTTTTGAGCGCCTATGTCACAGAAAAGATGCTTTCAGTAGACAATCTGTTTGTCATAATGTTGATCTTTAGCTATTTCAAATTAGAAGAAAAATACCATCATCGAGTTTTGTTTTGGGGTATTTTAGGAGCCATAGTGTTTCGAGCCATTGTTATTACTGCTGGCGCCTATATTATCCACCAAATTTATTGGGTACTATATATATTCGGGGTGGTTTTGGTGTATACAGGCATTAAATTATTAAATGACAAAAAAGAAGAACACATCGATTTCAAACACAATCAAATAGTCCGTTTCGCTCACAAATTTTTGCCGTTCACCGCGAGCCACCACAATGGCAAATTCTTTTTTAAGGAAAATGGCAAATTCTTTTTTACTTCATTATTTTTAATAGTTTTGTTAATTGAAGGCACGGATATTATTTTTGCAGTTGATTCTATACCAGCGGTATTTTCTATTTCACAAAATTTATTTATAGTATTCACCTCCAATATTTTTGCAATTATGGGCCTAAGAGCGCTATTCTTTTTGATTGAAGGAGTATTGCACAAATTTCATCATCTACAAAAGGTCTTGGCTTTTATTTTATTATTTATTGGCGCAAAAATGTTATCTGGTATTTTTGGATTCCATCTTTCATCACTGATATCTTTTGAAATAATAATGTTGGCTTTGATAACGTCGATGGTTTTATCAGTAATTTTTCCTAAAAAAATATAGTCAAACATAAAAAAATAACTTCAATTGAGAAGTTATTTTTTTATTTAATATTAAAATTTGCTATTCAATTTTAATAATTTTATATTTTACAATTTTGTTTACTAGTTTAATCTCAACTTCATCGCCAATTTTTCCACCTAGCAAAGCTGTACCAATAGGGGACAAGTGCGAAATAATTCCGTTTTTGGGGTCTGTTTCAGACGAACCTAAAATTTTATACACCATTTTTTTGTCTTCACATTGGACAGTGACTCTATGGCCGATTTGCACTAAATCTCGCTGTTGATTGGAAGGAATTATTTGAGCTCTATCTAGCTCTGCTTCAAGCCTCAAAATACCATAATTTATTCCGCGCAATTTCCACTTCGCCATTTGGTATTCAGTATTTTCTGAAAAGTCCCCGAGTTCTGCTAATCGACTTACTTCAGACGCTGCTTTTGGGTGACTTCTTTTTAATCTTTTCAACTTATTTTTGAGTTCGTCAAATTTTTCTTGAGTCATCATTGAATCAGAAACGGTTTGAGATAATTTTGTCGGTTTTCTATCTAGAGTACGCATTTTAAAAAATTATTCAAAAGAAATATCTTTTCCCTGTGCATCTAATATATGGATGATCCCAACCGGACAATCTTGAGCCGCTCGTTGATTGTCGGCTAGTTCCAATTCGGAAATCTCGGTGATAAATACTTCATCTTTTCCAGACGCTCGTTTTAAATTTGCTTTTCCATCAGTCGAATCTATCTCCCAATTTCCCGGAGCGTGTTCGATACAGGAATTACAACCAATACAATTTTTGCGATAATGAATAATTTTACACTTACTCATATCAACGATCTTTGGACAAAAACAGTTTGTCGTTAATTCTCAGACGCTGCGAAACGGGGATAGTGATAATATCTCCTTTTTTTGCCACAGTGCCAGATACATCATTTAAATAAAAATTTTCAAGTTTAAATTTTATTACACCAGTATTGTCTCCGGTAACAAATAAATCATCACCGATTTTAATCTCTCCTGTATCAATAATCAGTTCGGCAATATTACTTTTTCTGAAATAATTTGTAACCCGCCCGATAAATTCATTTTGCTTGGTGGCTTGAGAACCATACTCGCCACTCCATTCGCCAAGTTTTTTTCCAAGATAATAACCACCATGCCAAAAACCACGATTATAGACACTGGCTAATTCTTTTGTCCAGACCTCGATTTTTTCTTTGGTATAAGTATTGTTCTCAATCGCATCAGCCGCTTCACGGTAACATTTAGTCACCGTGAGAACATAATCCGCGCTACGTCCACGTCCCTCAAGCTTTAAAACACTCACTCCGGCGCCAATTATTTTATCCAAAAATCCTATAGTGCACAAATCCTTTGGAGACATTATGTATTCATTGTCCAAAACCAGTTCCTCTCCAGTTTCATCATCTTTTACTCGATAAGTTCGACGACAGTTTTGAGTACAAGCGCCACGATTGGCTGAAGAATTATTTGTCGCCAAACTCATATAACATTTTCCCGAAATGGCTACACACAGTGCGCCGTGAGCAAAAAGTTCTATTTTAATTAATTTTCCTGAAGGACCAGTTATGTTATCTTTTTTAATTTCCTGAATAATTTTTTTGATTTGATTCAAAGTTAACTCACGTGCCAACACAATCACATCCGCAAAATTTGCAAAAAAACGTACCGCTTCGATGTTGCTAACATTTTGTTGAGTGGAAATATGAATTTCCAGTCCAATAGAATGAGCATATTGTAAGGCCGCAATATCGCTAGCGATAACCGCGTTTATTTTATTTTCTTTTGCCGCATCACAAATTTTTTTCATCATTACCAAGTCGTGGTCGTAAAGAATAGTATTGACGGTCAAATAAGTTTTAACATTTTTTTCATTACAAATCCGAACAATCTCCGGTAGGTCTGAAGTCTTAAAATTATTGGCTGCTCGAGCGCGCATGTTGAGTTGTTCAATCCCAAAATAAACCGAATTCGCCCCAGCTTTGATAGCGGTACTCAATGAAGCAAACGATCCGGCCGGTGACATTATTTCAACTTTTGGCATAATTGCTATATGGTATAGAGAAACTGACGCTTTGTCAATCTGTCTAGATACATATCCTTGCTAAATACAACAAAAAAAGTGTATACTACAATTATTAAAATTTATTCGCTTAATTATGACATTTGGAAGTGAACCAACCGGCATAGACCATAGTAATGATAAAAAACCAAAAGATACGCCTCTAAAAAACCATAGAGAAACATCTGATACATTAACAACTAATCCGGAAGTTTTGTTAAAACCACAACCGGAATCAAAAGAGGCGATGACCAGTTTAAATCATGGAATGCGTGATCTTCGGTATGCAGAATTAATAGACACCTTGAGAACAAAAGGGGGGTCGATGAATACAGAACAACGACAGCAAATTACTCATTCGCTCGAACGAAGAAAATGGGGTGGAGTTTTGAGAAATTTACAAAAAGGAGATACTGTAATATCTACTCTATCTTCAACCTCTGATTTGTTATCCATAAAAAATCTAAATGATAATGTTTTTGGATCACAAACCACAGATAGTATTATTGCAAAACGACGTCAACTAACCGAATCAATTTTAAATTTTGTTTTAAATTCGGCTGGCGTAAGCGTTGATGATTTGGAACATACAAGTTTAGAACAAAATTATAAATTTGGTGTTTTTAAAATTCCAGAAAAATACAACTTGGACGTCGTCGCCATTTTAAATAAAGTTTGTAGTGAGGTGGATTTAGAAATGAAAAAATTTATTATTAGTTTAGCTGACGATGAAGAATCAAAACATCCAGAAAAGGCAACATTCTTACAAAATTTTAAAGAAACGGTAAATACTGAGGGCTACAAAATGACCTTTGGAACAGCAAAAGTTGAATCCGGAGAGTTGGAAGATGTGGTTTTGGCAGTAAATGGATCACTTCAAACCGCTCGTACCGCTATTCATGATAATTTTAAAGATTATGGCGATTCGTTTTCAGCCGAAAAAATGACTGCAAAAATTGATCAAATCAATGAGCTTCGAAATAAAATTTACCAAAATGGAAATAAAATTTTTTCAAAAGATGGGAATAATCATGAAATTTTTTCAAACAATGCTGGAAAACTGGAACTAAATAGAGATTTATTACGCGATGTGCGTAAAAATAAATTTTATCCTCAAGCCGACCAAGCTCAGGTTTTAAAAGATTTGAAAGACTACATAAAAAGTTTAAATATTTTTGATGTGGTAAAACCTTTTACTGCCGATGAAATTGAAAAAATAAAAGAAGAATCAAGACAAACCGACACTATTACCACCGGAGTTGCCAAGGGTGATCAGACAGATTGTACCAAAGCGGCTGAAATTTTGGATAGAAATGAAAAAGATGAACGTTATACATCTGAATCCAGATTTCACGCTGAAGCGGTAAAAATAAAAAATTGTGCTTATCTTAGTCTGGATGTTTTGGATGTTGGAGTAGACCAGCTATTAGATTTTGAACAACGCACTCAAATGGTAGCAAACAAAGAAATGACTTTTGAACAAGCTTCTTTGGCAGCGGGTGACTTGATGACCAAAAGATTACGTCAAATGAGAGAACAGGTATACACAATTTGTGAAGATTTTAAAATTACCAAAAATGGACGTATGGATGGTTTGGTCGGCGGTGATGAACTAACTCTAGCAATAGATTTAGATACAACCGATGAAAATGGTAAGAAAATTTTTGATAATAGTGATAAAAATTTAAATAAATTAATTCACCGTCTAAAAAAAGAAACAAACAGTCGGGTCGTAAAAACAGTAATCGCCGAAAGTAGACGTCATTCCAGTTCAGATAATACTGTCCAAAGAATGAGAGAACATTTAGTTGCACTTAAAAACGCCGAAGATGGTGCTGATCAGGCAAAACAAGTAGAAACCGAAATGCGAAAACTAAAAAAAAATGTCAAAGAGCATCCCGGTAATATACTGGCCGAAATTTTATTAAAGAGTTTCGAAGATTTTGTGATAGCAGAAGTAGATGACCATTTTGTCATACGTACCGAAAATGAACCAGATATAAACCTGAAAGAGATAATGAAAAAATTAAAATCTGTTTATATCTAAAACAACCTACAAAAAACCCTTCAAAATTTTGAAGGGTTTTTAAATAACAAAAGTTATAGAAAAATTATCTAACTTTTTTAGCACTCAAATGGCGAGTGGTTTTGCGTAGATATTTGCCAACCTTAGTATTTTTTTTGGCTTGTTCGAGTCTAGCTCGTAATGCTCCGTTCATAGAAATATTATTATTGTATAAGTGATTACGCCCAGTATATAACAATTTTATAAAAAAAGCAATAGTGGGGCTGGAAAAAAGGCGAAAATGTGTTATACTCCCTAAATAAATGAGAAATAATCTCAAGTTTTATGAAAGTAGCCATAATAGGCGCTGGCGCTGCCGGTATGATGGCGGCCGCAACAATTAACGAAGAATCTCCTAAGACGGAAGTTTTTTTGGTTGAAAAAAATGACTCACCTGGTAAGAAAGTAATTATCTCCGGCGGTGGTCGCTGCAATGTGACTACTGGTTTTGAAGATCCAAAAACTGTGTTGGAAAATTACCCACGGGGAAGTAAATTTTTAATCTCCGCAATACATCGCTTTCCACCATTGGCCGTCCGTGCCTGGTTTGAAGCCCATGGTGTGCCACTCAAGTGTGAAAAAGACATGCGAGTATTTCCGGTGTCAAATGATGGCCGAGATATAGTAAATACTTTTATGAAAGTTTTTGAAAAATCCAATACTGAATTACTTTTTAAACATTCTGTAAATAAAATAGAAAAAAATGAAAAAGGGTTCTTGATAAGTTTCACCAACCAACCATCTATTCATGTAGATAAAGTCATCTTAGCTCTAGGCGGTCAAGCCTATCGTCAAACCGGTTCAAATGGTGATGGTTATACTCTAGCGGAATCACTTGGCCATACAATCACAGAATTAGTTCCGAGCTTGCACTCATTTATCACCGCCGAAAAATGGCCGGGTAAATTAGCGGGGATGTCATTTCCACGCACCACCATTACCGCCGATTGTGGCAAACCAAACAGTTACACTGGTCCGTTTTTATTCACTCATTCCGGTATTAGCGGTCCAACAGTTTTTGCTGTTTCCGCGATGGCGGCTTTTAACTCCGTAGGACAAAAAAGACCACTCAAAATTTTTATTGATTTTCTACCGGATATCACAACTGAAGAAGTTGTCAAAACACTACAAACTGTCGCCAAAGACAATCCAAAAAAAATTTTTAAAAATACGTTACATCATTTCTTACCACTCAATCTTTGTGAAGCACTCTGTGAATATTCTCAAATTTTTAGTCACAAAAAAAATGCTGAAGTTAGTAAAGCAGAATTTTTGTGGGCGGCCAATTTATTAAAAAAAGTTCCTTTAGTTGCTATCGGCAGGGGATCAGGTGATGAATTTGTTACTGCCGGGGGAGTGGAATTGACCGAAATTGATCCAAAAACTTTGGAATCAAAAATCTGTCCCGGACTGTATTTTGCAGGGGAAATCATGAACATTGACGGCTTTACTGGGGGTTTCAATCTACAAGCATCATGGGCAACAGGAAGAGCGGCCGGGGCAAATTTCAAATAGTGCTATTGACTTTATCCGATATTTGTGCTACTATGTCTGACATACAGATCCCAGCTAGAAATATAGTCGAATTTCAGCGGTGATAAACAATTGTATTTTACTCATCCTATATTTCTTTCTATGAACGGAACTATCAAAAGTTTGATCGTTGACAAGAATTTTGGCTTCATTACCCCAGAAGATGGCGGTAAAGATGTATTTTTTCACGCTTCTGGTCTTACTGGTGGCGTAGAATTCAGCCAATTACACGTCGGCGACAAAGCCTCATTTGACGTAGAGCAATCCGACAAAGGACCTCGTGCTGTCAATGTTGTATTGGCTTAATACCCAACTCAATAATAATTCACCCCTTATTATTTATAAGGGGTGTTTTATTTGAAAATTTTATCAACATCTTTGGTCTGTTATAGTATATTTACTACCACCGAACAGTTTAAAGATTATTTATTTCGGTGGTGCTAAATAGACTATATGTCAAATACTCCTCAACCGGATCGTTCTGGTTTTCAGGGTTTAGGTATCTCACCTAGAATTCTTGAAGTCTTAGAACACCTCAAATTTACTCAACCAACTCCAATCCAACGTCAGTCTATCCCGGCTGGTTTGGAAGGTAAAGATATAATCGGGATCGCTCAAACAGGTACTGGAAAAACCCTAGCTTTTGGTATTCCAATGATTCAAAATCTTGGAAATTCTCATGGTCAAGGTTTGGTTTTATTACCAACTCGT
Organism: Candidatus Magasanikiibacteriota bacterium; assembly: GCA_036170335.1. GTDB lineage: Bacteria > Patescibacteriota > Patescibacteriia > Magasanikbacterales > GWA2-37-8 > CAIOJG01. Next base: position 23,593 of record JAVHOZ010000005.1, read on the forward strand.
GAACTTGCTTTACAAGTAGCCGAGACACTACAATTAATCGGCCGTAGTAGTGGTTTAAAAACTGCTGTACTTATTGGTGGTGCCTCTATGTTTATGCAAATTCAGGCGATTCGCCGTGGACCGCATATCATTATTGCTACTCCAGGACGTTTGGCCGACCATCTCAAACAAGGCAACGTCAGATTAAATCAAGTACGTGTTTGTGTCTTGGATGAAGCTGATCGCATGTTGGATATTGGTTTTGTTGCTCAAATTCAACAAATTTTGGGATTAATTTCCAAAGAACGTCAGATTATGTTATTTTCCGCAACTATGCCTAATGAAATAGTGCGCCTAGCGGCTGGTCATATGAAATTACCACTGCGTATTGAAGTTGCACCCGCTGGGACAGCTGCTACGATGGTAGAACAAGAAATTTTTATTGTTAATAGAGATGTAAAAATTCAATTACTTGAAAAAGTGTTGGCTGATTATAAAGGAATAATTTTAGTGTTCACTCGTACAAAACATAGTGCTAAAAAAGTAGCTGCAACTATTCGTATGATGGGACACAAGTCCGCTGAAATTCACTCCAACCGCTCTTTGGCTCAACGCCGTGAAGCTTTGGACGGTTTCAAATCTGGAAAATATCGTGTTCTAGTGGCAACAGACATAGCCGCTCGCGGTATTGATGTCAATGGAATTGAAGTTGTAGTCAACTTTGATTTGCCGGAAAATTCTGAAGATTATGTTCACCGTATTGGCCGTACTGGTCGAGCTGGATATTCTGGACGAGCAATTTCTTTTGCCACACCAGACCAACGCAACAATATACGCAGTATTGAAAGATTGATTCGCAAAGCTTTGCCAGTCAAAACAACCCTACCAGAACTACCACCAAGACGTGCTCTTGTGGCTGGTGTAGACGACAATCGCTTTAGCAACGCATATAGAGGTGGAAATAGGGGATTCAAATCTACTTTCTCTGGTAATCGTGCTCCTGATCGTGGTGGTGATCGTGGTTTCAAACCGCGCGGCACAAGCCGACCTGGTTTCCGTCGCGCTCGTTAAACATACTTTCAAAAATAATAACGCTTTGTCATTCCCACGAAAGCGGGAATGATAATTAAAGAAAATATGGACATAATAATCAAAAATGGTGTATACTTTGATTAATATAAAATAATTATATATGTATGCTAAAAAAAGTTATTTCCAATACAAAACAGTTTTTAATTTTAAAGGCTGATTTTGAAAAAAAAATTGAAAAATTGAAAAATCGTCAAGATAAAGTTTTGGCTAAAGCTCACAAACTTATCGATGAGCAAAAATTGATCAAAATATACAAGAAGATAAAGGCCATTAAATAATATTATATGACTTTAAAAGGTGAAATAAGTGAAGAAAAACACTACAGAGAGGTGGAGGGTGGTGTGGAACCTGGCACAAAAAAACCAGATTCAATATCACCTGAATTGATAGCTAGTGAACAAGCAGCTTCTCAAGAATTAGTAAGTAAATTAACGGTTGAAGCGGCCACACTTTATCACAAACTCTCCGCTGGTGCTGTAGATGCTGGTGTTGGGAAGCTCGAGCTTACCGCTTTGGGAGATGAACTTGAAGCTATCGCCCTAGAAATGAATGGCC
>JAVHOZ010000006.1:0-6160 GCA_036170335.1 Candidatus Magasanikiibacteriota bacterium
CTCGTATGGAATATATTTTGAACAAGACCATATTAGCACTGTTGGATTTTCCAGGGACGACATTGCTTGGGATTAACCGTTTGCTTGCCGATGCCGAGTATCGTCGCCGGGTAGTGAATAATACCAAAGATCCGGTTATAAAAGCATTTTGGCAAACAGAATTTGCTAATTACAATGATAAATATAAACAAGAAGCCGTCGCGCCTATCCAAAATAAAATTGGTCAATTTTTGTCCGCTTCGGTGATTCGTAATATTGTTGCTCAAGTAAAATCACGTATTAATATTCGTGAAATAATGGATGAGAAAAAGATTTTTATCATGAATTTAAGTAAAGGTAGAATAGGTGAAGATAACTCCAGATTACTCGGTGGTATGTTGATTACCAAAATTCAGCTCTCGGCGATGGAGCGTGTAGATACACCAGAGGTCAAACGTCCGGATTTCTTTTTGTATGTGGATGAGTTTCAAAATTTTGCCACCGAAAGTTTTGCCAATATTTTATCTGAAGCTCGCAAATATCGTCTTGATCTGATAATGGCGCACCAGTATATGGAACAGTTGGAAGAAGAAGTGTTGGCAGCTGTTATCGGTAACGTTGGTAGTATTATTACCTTTCGAGTTGGTTCGACCGATGCGGAAATTTTGGCCAAAGAATTTATTCCGACATTTGTGGAAGAAGATTTGATAAATTTACCAAAATTTTATATCTATTTAAAACTGATGATTGATGGTGTGGCCAGTAAACCATTTAGCGCTCTAACACTGCCACCAATTGCGGTATCGACCGGTAGTATGGAAAAAGTAGTAAAAGTTTCGCGAGAGCGTTATGCTCAAAGTCGCGATAAAATTGAAGATAAAATTGCCAGATGGAGTGGTATGGTGATTATTCCAGGGGATGAAGCCTCAGAGCTCGAAGTGGATGAGGATGAAGCGATGTTTGCGGAAGTGCCTAAAAAAAAAGTTGAACTAGAATCGGTTGTAGCAAAAACACCAGTACCGATTGGGGCGCAAAATTTACCACCATCTGTAGTATCGACAACCACTCGACCTGCAATTCAAACACCAACACAACCGATAGTTAGGACAGAAAATATCGTTTCGTCAATTCAAAAAAAGATTGAAACGATAGTAATAAATCCTGTTAGACAAAACATACAATCAACAGCTCCACAAGTGAACTCTGGCAGCATTCAAACATTATCAAAATCAGCCAAAAAACGTCGACGTAAAAACAAAAATAAAAATAATCAAAATTTTGTTGCTGGCAATCCAGTGGTATTGGGAGATCCTTCCCAGAAAGGAATTTCACTTAGTGTTTTACAACCAGCCAAAGCTCCAATCGTGGTCGTGCCTGTTGCTATTGAACCAAAACCTGTCCTACAATCTAGCCAATCGGCTAGTGTACCTGTTGCTCAGCCTATAAAACAAGAAGTACGGCAGTTAGCAGATAGACAGCCAGTATTTAATAAACCAAAAATAATACAGGCTGGGCAGGTGAGTAAAATTGACGAATAGTTTATTAGCAAATTTTTATAAAATAAAAAACAATCCCGACTTATTCGGGATTGTTTTTAGTACTCAATATTCTTAACAAAAAAATATTCAGTACTCGAGGGGGCCGGCTGTGAAACCGAACCCCCAAGAGCAAGTGTGCCTCTTGGCCTTGGTCGCTAGGCGGCGGCCATGGTCGCGAGCAATGACTGCTTGCATGCGGCGATCAGTTTGCCGCGGTGGTTGAAGAACAGAACGGCTGCCTCGACGCCATCCTCGAGGTCGCGGCATTTCTCCACGTTCGGGTTGCTGCTGCTGACGAGCTTGCGGATGATGTCTTTGTCGCCATACGCCACCACCAGCGGCTGATCCTTGGTCTCGCGCAATAGTGTGCGAGCGCGCCGGCGAACCTGGTTCTCGCTGTCCGCCTTGTCGAGCAGTGCGGTCGTTTTCACCTGCGCGTGCTTGCCACCGTGGATGGCGGTCATGATGGACGCGGGGTTTTGGCCACAGATGATCGACGGCTGGCCGAATTGGCTCAGCGATTCGATGAGGTTCTGACAGCCGTCCTTGGTGCACTTGACAGTCGCCTCCGACTCTTCGGTCAGCGGATGGCTGCGCTCGGAGTGAAGGGGCTGTAGGTGACCATGCGGAACCAGCACCACGCAACGCACAGCCTGTGCGGGGATCTTGAACTGCTTGTTCATGTTGTTCATGTAGAAAATTCTCCGGTATGCAACCTTTAGTTTGTTGTCACTCACTATGTGTGAGTAGGGACAACACATTTTTAGGTCGCTAATTATTGACAAAAATTATCAACATTTAGCGACCAAGGTTGTTCGGATTACGCCTAGAAATTTTAAAAGTACACTCGCTCATTATTATTTTAAAACAGATTCACTATTGTAGTGTGTCTATTTATTTCAACAATAACGTCGCATTATGACACAATTGTTTGTTTCTGTCAATTTTCGCTATGGATTTTTTAAAATATAGGAGGTATAATCAAACTGTTTAATCATTATTTTTTTATGTCCTATATAAAATTTTTTAAACAATTATCCAAATCAGATGTGGCTATCGCCGGTGGTAAAGGCGCTAGTCTAGGTGAAATGACTCAAGCAAAAATTTCGGTACCACCGGGATTTGTATTGTTATCGTCCGCCTTTGATCGGTTTTTGGAAGAAACAAAATTAAAAGAAGACATCTCGACTCAGCTTAAAAAAGTAAACCCAAATGATACCAATTCAGTAGAAAAAGCCAGCGAAACTATTCGTGATGCCATTCATGATTGTGCGATGCCCAAAGATCTAGAAAAAGAAATTTTGATCGCTTTTAACAAATTGGATGCCAAACTGGTAGCCGTACGTAGCAGTGCCACCGCCGAAGATTCAGCTGTGGCTAGTTGGGCAGGGGAGTTGGAGACATATTTGAACACAGAAAAGAAAAATATTTTAGAAAGAGTAAAATTGTGTTGGTCTTCATTATTTACCCCACGGGCAATTTTTTATCATCATGAAAAAAATCTCATTGATCACTATGTTTCAGTAGCAGTAGTTGTTCAAAAAATGATCCAAAGTGAAATTTCTGGAATTGCCTTTACTGTTCATCCGGTAACTGAAGATCCTGATCAAATGATTATTGAAGCTGGTTTTGGTTTGGGAGAAGCGATAGTGTCAGGACAAATTACTCCAGATAGTTATGTGGTAGCCAAAAGCGAAATGAGTATAATGGATATCAATGTTAGTGAACAAAATAGAAAATTAATTCGTAAAGTTGGTAAGAAAAAAGGAGAAGCAGATGAAGAAAATAAGTCCAACCATTGGGTAAAACTTGGCAAGGAAGGAAATAAACAAAAACTTACCGGAAAACAAATTATTACTGCCGCAAAATTATTTCAACAAATTGAAAAACATTATAATTTCCCTTGCGATATCGAATGGGCGATGGAAAAGGGAAAACTGTTTATAACTCAAAGTCGACCGATTACAACCTTAAAAAAATAGCGCAATATAGCCAAAAGAACCCCAAATTGACACAAAGGTAGAAATGTGCTATTATTATTACTAATAACTTGGGTAACAAGAGTAGGTCAAAAGGCCAAAATATGTTCCCAGTAGGTCGTTTATTTATTTTCCAAACAACATTTTGGAATATATAAGGAATAATATTATGGCTTTTGGATCTGACAGACAAATGTACGATGTAGACTTGACTTGCGCAAAATGCGGAGCTCACATCTCACAGTTGCCTTTCCAACCTTCAGGTGATCGCCCAGTGTATTGCTCCGACTGTAATCGTGCTTTCCGCAAGGATCGCCCGGCTTCTGATCGTGGTGGTCGTTCTGGCGGTTTCTCCAATGCTCCTCGCCAGATGTACAGTGTCAACTTAAACTGTGCATCTTGTGGTCAGCAGATCTCTGAGTTGCCTTTTCAACCAACTGGTGACAAACCAGTGTATTGCCGAGACTGCATGCAGGCTCGTCGCAATGGTTAATTGACAATCAACCGGAACCCCTCGAATTTTCGGGGGGTTTTTGTTTGGCTTGAAAAATTGTTAAATAATGATATAATTAATCTTTAAACAGCTGATTAAAATTTGTTATGTATTCAAAGAAACAACAGGAAATTATTGCACAGGTTCGTGCTAAAGTCTGTGCGTATATGGGAACAAACCCAGTACCGGGACATGGTGCGGATCATGCCGCACGAGTTGCAACTTGGGCAGTCGCGATTGCCAAAAAAGAAAAAGCCAATGTATTTTTATGTGAACTAGGTGGACTACTGCATGATGTGGGACGAAAATTAGAAGACACTGAAGGTGTTGATAATTTAAATAAACGTCACCATGAATTGTCTTATGAAATTTGTCGGGATTGGTTTAAAAACGATGAAATATTTTTTGGACTTTCCAAGCAAGAAAAAATTATTTTACTATATAGTGTTCGCTATCATTGGAATAACGTGGCGGATAAATATTTAGAAGCGATAATATTACGTGATGCCGATAAAATGGATTTGTTTGGCGAAATTGGTATAAAAAGAACAGAACAGTTTTTTAAAAATGATTGTGGAAAAGTAATGTTAAGTATGCGTTTTCGTGTGGATGATATGTTTTGGATTAGAACAAAATCAGCTCGAGGTTTTTTTGAAAAGCACAAAATGTTTGATCCGATATTAAAATATACAATAAAAAAACTTAAGGAAGAAATTTTTCCCGTGGAATTATAGGTTATGAATAAAAAGAATAGTAAAATTAAAATTTTGGTTTGCCTATCAGGTGGAGTAGATTCGTCTGTCGCGGCTGCTTTGCTCGTAAAAGCCGGATATGATGTCACGGCGGCTTTTATGGTAAATTACGATGATACAAAAGATGAAAAATCTTGTTGGCGAGGGGATTATCATGATGCGTTGCGCGTGTCGGCTAAATTGGGAATCAAACTATTGCGTCTAGATTTTATCAAAGAATATAGTCGTGATGTGCTCGACTATATGTATAAAGAATATGAGCTTGGACGAACACCTAATCCAGATGTCTTGTGTAACAAATTTGTGAAGTTTGGCGCTTGGCTCGATAAGGCACGCCAGCTCGATTTTGATTACATTGCTACTGGTCATTATGCCCGCATAAAAAAGAGTGGGCGCAAATTTTTGTTGCAGGAAGCAAAAGATAAAAATAAAGACCAAACATATTTTTTGCACCAGCTCAATCAAGAACAATTGAAAAGTGTTTTATTTCCAATTGGGAATTATAACAAAGAACAAGTGCGTAAATTGGCGACAAAGTTTGATTTGCCAACCGCTCAGAAAGAAGAGAGTATGGGGGTTTGTTTTGTGGGTGAAGTGCCAATGCGAGATTTTTTAAAAAATAAAATAAAGGTTAGTCTGGGTAATATTGTTGATGAAAATAAAAATATATTGGGTCAGCATGATGGATTGGCTTATTATACCATTGGTCAAAGAAATTTAAGACTGAATAGTAAAGATGGTAAACCGATGTTTGTGGTAGATAAAGATTTTAAAAACAATGAGTTGGTTGTTGGTGGTGAATCTAGCCCGTTATTATATAAAAAAGAAATCACCGTTGGTGATGTAAATTGGACAGCCGGCGCAATCCATAAAATACCATTAAAATGCAAAATCCGATTGCGCCACCGTCAAGAGTTACAATCTGCCAAAGTTTATTTGGATAAAAAAGAATTAAAAATAAAATTTGATAAACCACAACGAGCGGTCACCCCTGGACAGTTTGCCGTATTTTATAAAAATGGGCTATGTATTGGTGGGGGAGTTATTTTATAGTTAATATCAAAAGCTTTACAGAAGCATTATTTTTAGATAAAATCACAGATATGAATATAGATTTTACTACAATTTTAGGAATAATCGGAGCTATGTTCATTTTAGTAGCCTTTATATTAGAACAAAAAAAGATTTGGAATAACGAGATGTTAAGATACGATTTGGTAAATTTTATCGGTAGTGCTATTTTGGTAGTTTATGGAATTTTAATAAAAGGTTATCCGTTTGTAGTTTTGAATTTAGTTTGGGCGTCGGTGTCATTGTTTGATGTAGTGACCGATGTTATAAGAAACAATAAAACAAAAAACTAGTATGATTACCTCAAGAGAACTCCGAAAAAAATATTTAGAATTTTTTGCTAGCAAA
>JAVHOZ010000007.1:0-1864 GCA_036170335.1 Candidatus Magasanikiibacteriota bacterium
CTAAAATATCCCCATAAACAATATGCCCTTTGCCACCATTGTTAGTAGGTTCATAATAAGCAGTTAATGATTCATTTTGAGGAAAACCATAATAATGTCCATACCATGAATATGTACCAGCGATTGGATTAAAGAAAAAAGAACTGTCTAAATTTATATTTGATAAACCTCCTAAATTTTCTTTATCCTTATCCGCCTTTAAAACATCACGTACCTGATTAGCAGTTACCCATTTATTAGGGTTAGAAGAAAAGCTGGCTCCATTTGAAGCCACAATAAATGTGTGGCTTACATTACCATACTGTTTAGTCTCCTTATAGCACGGCTGACCATAAGTTTCTGACCAACCAAAATTACTTTTAATATCATCACGAAGAGTGTTGGATATATTACACTGAATAGTATGTCCATCTCCTTCTTGAAGGATATATTGAGAGGTTAATTGTTGAACGACATAAACTACTTTCGTTTTAAAATCTATAAAATCAGTGAATGCACTAGCCACTACTGCAGTCTTAGTTGCCCCTCCATTCATCTGCGTCTGCTCCCCAATCGCATAAGTACCCGTACCATCTGAAGATAGTTCAATATAGAGTATCCCCGTCCACGCCCCATCAGTAATCGCCTTGTTCGGCGTCACGACTGTATCACCTGCTTGCACGGCCGTATGCATGTTTTGTTTGGTGTTGTCGGATAGAGTTAAGGTATCAATAATATTCTCATTAGTTTTGGTAATGGAATAAACCGTATAATCTGTAGGGTGAGCGTAGGCATATTGCAAACCTTTGACCGTTGAGATACCTTCTAGTCCGGTAATATCATTAAAAATCTGTCCCTCATAATATGAAGCGTCTTCACCCCAAAGTAAACGGAAATCTTTACGGTGATTGTTGTAAATTCCACGATTGGACCAATCATTGATAGCCGACGAAGCGTCTATTGTTAAACCTTTGAAATCAAAGGTAGTTGGTGTGCCATTTATTTCCGACAAGATTCTATTTTGAGTCACTACCGCGCGAGTGAAAACGACATTGTACCGATAATCCAGCGCTTTCTGCAAAGTACTACCAGTCTCTTCTAGATGTTGCAAATATTTACTAGCCAACGCGCTGTTGCCTTGTAATAAAATCTTTGAATTAGTATCCAAATTTGGATCCACTTGTACCCTTGAAAGTGAGACGGCTATCCCTTCGCTATTTCCGGCAATAGAAAATTTTTCATCAGAATATGTTTGAATACCATTTTGGATATAATCAAAATGTAATATCAGTTTGTCTCCAATTTTTATTGCATTGTTCGTGTCATATCTTGCGTAGCCGGCTAATACGTATGGCTTGATATTTACCAAAGCCGCTGGAGTGGCGTGAATACCACCGTAACTTTCGATGGCTTGTTTATCGGCATCGGTAGCACCCTCATAGGCCAAATTAATTTCGGCGTTGTTGATCTCATTACCAAAAAAAGTATGTTCAAACACTACGCTTTTATCACCGTCTTTAAGTAAAGAAATTTTTACTTGGGCACGATAATTATCCGGTACTGATGACCATGCAATTGGTTGAATCAAACTACCGCCCACTTCGCCCGTGTGAGTGTAGTATGGTAAGGTCGGTGGTAAAATTTGAAACCCATCAGTTGAACCAACATTAGTGGATTGATAGCTGGCATTATAAATATCTTTACCAGTAGAAGTTTTTAAATCCTGAGTATATTTTTGTAATGGTGAAAGTGTGCCGTTGTATTGCAAAAACCCATTCCAAAAATTTTGAGCATTAAAACTGGCGGTGTCGTGCACTATTTCATTTTTTGTACGATTGTATGTTTTAACAACCGCATCGATTGGTATCCATTGTTTTTTGGAATA
>JAVHOZ010000007.1:1964-6153 GCA_036170335.1 Candidatus Magasanikiibacteriota bacterium
TGCCTTTTTTGGCGCCAAAGTATGGTTCATAAGAAATATTTTGGCGAACATAATTTAAAATTTTAACTGGATTATTATTTAGAGCAGTGGCCAAATCTTGAATTTCACTATTTATCACCGCTTCATTATCCGCTTTCACATCATTTATGGTTGGCAAATATTGGCTATCCGCTGAAACTTGATCTATCTTAAAAACTTCATTAAACATATCCAACAACCTAGGAGTTGTTTGCTCGTTTCTGGCTTCTTGCAATGTCTGGATTTTTAACTCATCGGTATTAAATTTAAATTCAGCCGGTTTGGCGGGGATACGAAATTTTTCTTCATCTTTTATTTTTGATCCAGAATCTAATCCAAAAAAAATTTTGGTTTTATCTACTACTCTTTCTATGAATGTAGGTGGCTCATTTTTTAATCTTTTTAATTGTTTATCCAACTGTTCAAAATAGGCGGACTTATTTGAACTGTCCAAATCCATTTTATCTAAACGATCTTTTTCCGATTGGATAAAACGTTCAAAATCATCGCTTTTCACCTCTTTAGTTTGGTCTAAACCATTAAGGCGGCGCATAATTTGAGAATAGTCAGGTAATCTCTCGACTACGGACTCGGCTATAGATGTAGAAGAAGCTAGGTAATTTATATGAGCTGGAATAGTTGTCGAGGACGGCAGATTATCAATTTGTATAATTTGCTCGCTGACAGGTTCGGTTGAGGTGCGTAGTGGTTCACTTATACTAACAGTAGTAGTAACTGGCTCAGAGATAACTACTGTCTCAATAATTGCAGTATCATCTTGACTCAATTCCTCCGCCAATACGGGCGCTATTGGCATTAAAACCATTTGAAAAACTATCAGACCAATGAAAAATTTTAACCAAACTTTTCTCTTGCACATATTTTAAAATTAATGGATTGATTTATTTAATAAATTCAAAGTTTTTGCGTCTGTATAGCCAGTCGTCTTTATTTTATTATTTTTTTGAAATTTAATAAGTGCTTTTTTAGTAAAAAAACCGAAATAAGTATTTTCTTTCCCTGGAGACCCTACGCCTTTTTTAGTCACAATAAAACCATTATTATTCAAAAAAGATTGTAATTTTTTGACATCTGCCCCAGACATACCAACTTTTAGAGTACGAGTAAATGGTGTTGGCACCAATATTTTATCTTGTACAACTGAAGAAATATTAAATAAATTTTTTGTAATAGTTGTGCTCGGAACATTACTGATATTTTCAGTATAAACAGCACTGATTGATTGCACCGGGACAACAGTGGTAGTAACCGCAACCACCGCACTTGGGGGCGTTATTATATTCTTTGGTGGTGATACTGGGGAATCTACAATCAATTGTGGTAAAGGTTGAAGTTTGTTAATTAAAAACGTTTCCCATTTACCATAAAATTTTATCGGAGGGTAATTATAATTATAATCCAATAAAGAAAATCCTCCCAAATTACTATTCGTATTCTCCGATATAAAAATTTGATCTGTAATACCAACTCTACTATTACCAGAAGTAGAAAACGGTTGGTTTTTAACATTAAACAGTTTAAAAAAAACCCGCGTATCTTTTTCAAGCAAAATGGTGGCTGGAAGCGTATAAGATAAAGTGTGTTCCTGAATATGTTGAAAATGTACATCTGTATTAATTTTCGCCACACCAGATGGCAAACCAGTAACTTCCAAATAGGCATTGGATAAATCTAGACCAATATCAAAATCATAATTTATACCAATCCTCCCTATATACATACCCTCTGGTAAATTAAAAGAAAAAATATGATTTGCTGTTTCGCCAAAATAATTATTATCGGATTCAAAATTCACCTGTGTTTCAAATGGATGTATTCTGGTCGATCTTTTATTTAATCTCGATGTCTCTTGGTCATTTATAAAATAAACAGACTCAGTAGTATTATTAGAGAATGCCATAATATACAATTTCCAAAAACCAACTGCAGGCGGTTGTTGCGGTACATCATCAAAATTTATTTGAGGAGCTTTTTGATTTATTACATTCTTTAATAATATGGTTACCTTAGTATCTTCAGACAAAACAATTTCTGGAGAAATTATATACTGAACAGTATCGCTCCCACTTCGCCATTTTGATCTATTAATTATAGCGGTGCCAGCTGGCAAACCGGTAACTACAAGTTCTGCGTTTGATAAATCTTGCGCTCCTGTATCCATACCAATCGTAATCCATCCTACCTGTACGCCCTTGGGTAACACAAAATCAGCCTTATAATCTGTCGTCTCTCCGTAATATATATTACTAACAGACAATGTACCGTGTATTGTAGGTACATGCCCATTTATCAACGGCGAATATGATTCCGAGTGTGCGGAAGTTACTAACAACAAGAATAAAAAAGATGCAATTACACAATAAAAAAATTTATATCTTATCATATACACAATATACAAATACCAATTTTAAATAATAAACAAACAAAAAACTCCCCAAAGAGGAGTTTAGACATAAATAAAAATATTAAACGTATCGATAAAAGCTATTTTTTCTATAATTTTAGGCATAAATACCAAAAAGTAATAAAAGATATGTATATAGCCAATCACATCTCAACGCCAGTGTCAAGTATATGCAATTACTATACCATAAAAAAAACAGCCTGCCTATTGCAAGCTGTTTTAGATTCCCACTTTCGTGGGAATGACAGTTTTTAATACATCCCGCCGCCCATACCTCCACCCATTGACGGCATAGCTGGCTCATCTTTTTTTGGCAAATCAGTAATGATAGCTTCAGTAGTCAAGAACATTCCGGCAATTGAAGCGGCATTTTGTAGAGCGCTACGAGTAACTTTGGTGGGATCAATAATTCCGGCTTTGACCATATCTTCGTATTGTTCGGTTTGAGCATTATAGCCCATATTGCCAGACAATTTACGGACTTCTTCCACTACAACGGCACCATCTACTCCGGCATTTTCTGCAATCTGGCGAAGTGGTTCTTCCAAAGCACGACGTAAAATTTTCACAGCGACTTCTTCTTCGTGGGTGGTAGTCATACCTTCCAAAGCCTTAACCGCACGAATCAAAGCGACACCACCGCCTGGCACTACACCTTCTTCGACAGCGGCCTTAGTAGCTCCTACGGCATCTTCGATACGATGTTTCACTTCTTTCATTTCAGTTTCAGTAGCCGCCCCAACACGGATAATAGCTACCCCACCCGCCAATTTGGCCAAGCGTTCTTGTAATTTTTCTTTATCAAAATCACTATCACTATTTTCAATCAATTTTTTAATTTGAGCCACGCGATCGGCTACGGCTTTTTCGTCACCTTTGCCTTTGACGATAGTAGTGTTTTCTTTATTAGCGGTAACTTTATGAGCCTGACCTAAATCCTCCAAAGTAGTAGTATCCAGTTTTAGACCAATTTCTTCGGTAATCACTTTTCCACCGGTCAACACTGCGATGTCTTGTAACATCTCCTTGCGACGATCGCCAAAACCGGGAGCTTTTACTGCCAATACATTGAAAGTGCCACGTAATTTGTTTACTACCAAAGTTGCTAGCGCTTCACCATCGACTTCATCAGCAATAATTACTAAATCTTTTTTGCCACTCTGAGCTACTTTTTCCAAAATTGGTAGGACGTCATGAATAGAGCTGATTTTTTTATCAGTTATCAAAATATATGGATCGACATATTCTGCTTCCATTCGATCAGAATTGGTAACCATATAAGGAGAAACATAACCTTTATCAAAACGCATACCTTGTACGGTTTCGATTTCCATTCCAAAAGACTGGGATTCCTCGACAGTAATAACACCATCTTTTCCGACCGCCTTCATTGCATCGGCGATTTTTCTGCCAATTTCTTTATCGTTGGCTGAAATAGCTGCCACATTAGCAATCTCATCTTCGTCTACTGGTTTGGAAATATTTTCTTTGAGTTCTTTTACGATCATTTCGACCGCTTTGTCTATTCCACGTTTTAGAGCCACTGGATTAGCGCCGGCAGTTACATTTTTCAAACCTTCACGCACGATTGCTTGAGCCAAAACTGTCGCTGTAGTAGTACCGTCCCCGACATCATCATTGGTCTTACTAGCCACTTCTTTGACCAATTCTACGCCCGCATTTTCAAATTTGTCTTCTACTTCGATTTCTTTGGCAAATGCGGGGCCTAATGCAGTCCTCTACCCG
>JAVHOZ010000008.1:0-1224 GCA_036170335.1 Candidatus Magasanikiibacteriota bacterium
CCATCTATGCTGTCAAAAAATAATATAAGTCCAGACTATCAAAAAATTCTATATTGTGCAATTCATCAAATTTTTAACGGCTTAGATGGCGGGGTAAGGTTTTGTTCCTAAATTTTGTACACTTTCGTTTCAAAATTTAGACAAAGCCCTTAAAATTTTAATGAATTAATTATTGGTAAGCGTAAAAGGCTTTGATTAAAAATTAGAATCAAAAAGGCCATAATCAACCAAAGATAACGTAAAGAGAAAACTTCCCCAAATTTCAATTTTTTAAAAAATAAAGCGAATGAGTAAAAAATAACGGCGCTAACCAAAATGGCGAAAAAATAGAATAGCCAAAGAGGGTGACCCACTGCTATTATACCATAAAAAATCAAGCCCGGTTCATCTTCATAAAATAACCTGCTTTGAAAACGACGATTTAAAATTTTAACGGCAAAATATATTATTAAAGCGATTAAAACGCTGAAAATAAAAGGCAAAACAAACCGGTAACTGACGTATCCGATAAAATAGCTAATGGGCGTATGGGGCGGTAAAAGCCCTTGAGAGAACGAATTATGGCTCCAAATATAATATTGGCCAAAAACTAATAATCCAATTTTGATGATTTGCAGGGCTAAAACAACAATAACAGCGGGCCTTAGCAAATTCTTGGATTTAAATAATCCGAAAATTAGGCCCGCTGTTATTAATAAATACGCAAACGGAAGTAATTGAACAAACCAGTCAATCGCAATCATACTAAAGCCTTAAGGCTACTGCATATAGAATCCAGCGGCTGATGTGCCCATCAAATTCAAGCCCGGAGCATTACCAATCTCATAAAGCGTGGTGCAATTTCCGCCGTCTTTAGAAACAACATCGCCATCGCCAGCGTTCTTGTAATAAGTGCTTTCCATCTGAGCATTAACTTCATAATAAGTGCTCGTAGCATTGCAGGCGTATGTATAATACAAATTACTGGTTATGGTGCTAGAGGTGGCGTTGGTCGGGTCAACAGGCAAAGCTGAAAGTGGAGAACCGGAAGAAATGCTGTTGAAGTTTACCGGAATCCAACCAGTGCCATCAGTCAAACGAGAAGTAGCGGTTGCGGCAACTGGCGTGCTTCGAGTCCAGCCATCACCCGCCGGCAGCTGACCAGTAGTACCAGCAGTGCTAAGACCATCAGAATAATAAATCTTGCTGGCGCAGTCAGCAGCAGGGCTGGCTGCCAAAATCGGA
>JAVHOZ010000009.1:0-1171 GCA_036170335.1 Candidatus Magasanikiibacteriota bacterium
CCAGCGCCATTTTGTCCCATGATAGTCACTTTGGCATTTTCACGCACCGAAAAACCCGCTTCTTCTAAAAGTGTTTTGTTTTCGTCGTAGTAAAAAGTCACTTTGTCAAAACGAACAATTACATCGCCATGTTCCATATGATAGAAAATTTGTTACAACAGCTAACAATACAGTAAAAAGGTCCAATTGTCAAAAAAACTGTGTTATGTTATAATTTAAGACAATTATGACCGCTATACTTAGCCTAATTTGGAATCAGTTTTTATTGATACCGCTGGTAAATGCGTTGGTTTGGATTTATAACAATATGACTGACCATAATCTTGGTTGGGCGGTTGTTTGGTTAACTGTTGGTCTACGCATTGTATTACTACCTTTAACAATTATTTCGGAACATAACGCCACTAGACAAAAAAAAGCTGAAGAAGAATCTCTGAAAGCTGCCAAAGCTTTTCGGTTTGATCAAGTGGCTCAACAGGAAGAAATACGAAAAATTATCAAGAAAAATCATATTTCACCATGGGCAAAAGTTTTAACGTTGTTAATTCAATTGTTAGTTTTAGTTTTGCTCTACCAGGTGTTTGTGCGTGGCATTACCGGGGAAAAATTAGCCAAAGTACTTTATCCTTCTATAGATTTTCCCGGTAAAATAAATACCATTTTTTATGGGTTTGAAATTGGGATAATACATGATTGGATTTGGTCCGGTATTTGCGCTATTTACATATTCCTTTTTATTATTTTTGAAAATCGTCATAAAAAACAGTGGCAAAACAGTCAAGTGGTGTTTCTATTCATGTTCCCATTGTTTACTTTTGTCGCTTTGTGGTATTTGCCAATGGTCAAATCTTTGTTTATTTTGACCTCAATGATTTTTTCTGATATCATAACTTTGTTCACTAGTTTTATTTTTTCATCTAAACCTGCTCAAGCGGGTGTTCATCATTAATTTTATTATATATGGCTGGAGATTCTCTTGATAAGTTGATGTATTCATTTGTAGTGGACGATGTTTTGAAAGGGTTTTTTATTTCTGTTCCACCTGGGTATGTAGCCTGTGTGTATGATTTTGGTAGAGGAGTATTAAAAAAAGTGTTGACTCCTGGATTGCATTTAAAAATTCCGTTTTGGCAGAAAGCCAAATTATTCAATGTTCAAACATTAGAATATA
>JAVHOZ010000010.1:0-5659 GCA_036170335.1 Candidatus Magasanikiibacteriota bacterium
AGACACTCTAAAATTTTTAGTCCACATCGCTTGGGAGGCCAAATTTATTTCCAACCAACAGTACAGCGACATCTCTATAAAATTAGATGAATCCGGTAAAATGCTCGGCGGTTGGAAACGCAATCTGGAAATAAACATAGAAAAGAAAAACCGCAACCAATAAAGCTACGGAAAAGATAGACTGGCTGAGACGAAAGACGAGCTCATTGTCCGGATTCCACTGATTGTCTGGATTCGTCCAATTGTCGTTGAGCCACAAGTCATCGCCATCATGATTCAGCTTGAAAACGTTCGGATTGCCATCGGCGTCGGTTTGTGTGACACACCATCTTTTCCACTGCCGTCACGATTTTTCTACACTGGTAGTGTAGAGCAAAGGCGTATGGCTGTATTTTATATGTGATCGAAAATCACGGAGTATATCACACCAAGTATTTCTTTTTAGAGACAAAATACCAATCCTCCGTGAAAAGTATTAACCACTCACGCTCTCAATTAGAAATTGCCAAATAGATTTCAAAAAGCAGTAGCCGTTTGATATCATCTATCTGAAGAGAATTATACCAAAATTTTATGAATTTGAAAAACAAACAAGTGACCGAAGTGTCAAAGTGACAAAGTATCTAAGTATCAAATTACGAAGTAACTAAATTTCTAAGATTCATACTTGCTGAGACGAAAGACGAGCTCACTGTCCGGATCCCACTGATCGTCTGGATTCGCCCAACCGTCGTTGAGCCACAAGCCATCGCCATCACGATGCAGCTCGAAAACGCACGGATTGCCATCGGCGTCGGCTATTTGTTTCATACCCATATAAACATATTCTCTATTTGGTTGGTCTGTATAATGTAATCTGTAATTTGGACCATCCTGACTTTGACATAGTTCCAAACCAAATTCTTTTGCTTTGGCGTAAAGTTCATCGGTGGTTGGTGACTTGGAACCAAACATATCTTTTACTTTGAGAAGAACAAAACCGGCTTGTTCAGCTTCTTTGGAGGTGGTGAAATCTTTATTATTCATCATTTGCTGCGCATAACTATATATTTGGATTTTTTGTTCTTCCATTTCTTGTATTAGTTGGTCTTTGGTTTTACCGCCGGTAGTGATTGTTTCTTTTCGTATTTTACCTTCTGGAAAAGTGGTAAAGATAATTTCTAGATGAGCTAGTGTTTTGAAAATATTTGTGAATAATGGACCGATGTAGGCTTTGGTTTTTTCGCTTACTTCTTGCTGGTTGTGAGCAATTTGTTCTGGAAGACAATTAAATATTAAGCAGGCATCAAAATTTACATCTTTTCTGGTTTTTCTTAACTCGGCTATTCTAGGGTCTTTTTGATAACCAAAACCTTGGATTGGTTGGTCTATTTCGTAGAGAAATATTAGGTCAGTGCGGGCGAGTTGTTTGTCTGCTTTTATTTTTACTTCTAATTTGGTTAGTTTTTTCATGTCCTCATTCTTTTTCTCATAGGCTTTGCCGTCTGGGAATTCGGCGAGTTTTTGTTGGACAACACCGCCAATATATGGATCGAGATTTTGTTGTTCAGCAATACCGCGAACTTCGGCAATACTATTTTCTTGCATACGAATGGCGGCTCTAGGAATTATCGCCTGACCTTTTTGATTCATAGAATAATATACATAAAAATCACCATTTTCTAGTTGGGTTTGAGCGGTGCTTTCGCCGGCTGTGCACCACCCGGTGCCATGACCTTGCAAAGATTGAACCAGTAGCATGTGATCTGAACCTTGTGAATATTTTATCCATTCGCCGGTGGTGGTAGTGAGTTGGTCTTTGGAGGCGGGAGTAACTTTTTCTATGGCGTAGGCGTATAGTTTTGCGAAGTTTTCACCTTTTAATAATTCTCGCCATTGTTCTTGTTGGGTGTATTCATCTTCGGTTTGGTATGGACCGTATTCTCGAGAATCTGAATATTTCTTTTCTATTTGGTCGAGGACATAAGCCAATGCTTCACGATCTATATCTGGAAACGGCTTAACAGTATCTTTTCTTCTTTTGTAGAAAACTTTTTTCTCTTTATCGTATGCTCCCATACTGAGAATACTACGCATTGCCCAATATCTGAGCCAGTCTGGATAGGTGGCGTCTGGTGAAGCGAGGTAGTCTGTCCAGTTGTCTAGACTGTTGTTTTGATCGGCAATAATCACTTCGGCGTGTTGAGCGCGTATTTCTGGTGTGATTTCAATGTCGCCATGACCTTGTTCACGAGCGATGCGTTGTTGGAGGGCAAAATATGATTCGGGGATTTGTTCTGATTTGATGACATATTTGTCATGGAGGACAGATTTGAAACGGGCGAGTTTTTCAGAGCGAGTATGGTCATCGGCTTCGAAACGGTGAGGGTTTGTTTCTGTGTCCCTGTCTTCATCTGGGAGACCAAGGCTGTCTTTGAGGTAATCTAAATAATTTTGAATGAGAGCTTCTGGAGTGTTTGGAATACCTTTGCCTCCCCGCTTATCTTTGGTGCGGGCGGCGATACCTGTGACTTCTGAACTGGTGTGAAGATTGAATTGTTCTTTTAGGAATTCTGGGTTGAATGAAGGATTTCTGTCCATATTTTTTTATTAGAATAACTTAGGGTAATATTAGCAAATTATCTGTTTTTTGACAATAATTAATATGGATTTGCAAAAATAGCAAATTTTGATATAATAATAATATGAAATTTACTCGTACTAAAAAGGTATTATTCGCAAATAATAAGGGTGGCGTTGGCAAAACAACGCTTGCTTTTAATTGCGCAATGTCTTTCGCTAAACAAGGATACAAGACCGTGTTAGTTGATCTAGATCCTCAATGCAATCTTTCACGCCTTTCTTTTGGTGACAACCATTATGAAAAGAATTTATTTTCATCACAGGAAAAAGATATTTATGATGTATTAAAAGGAATTGTTGAAGGCGGGTCGGATATTAACTTAAACGTGCCATTTATTCCTATCCAAAATAGCAATAATAATTTGTCTTTAATAAAAGGCAGTGTCAATCTTTCACTTTATGAAAATATATTAGTCACAGCTTACGGACAAGCAGCGGCCGGACAGCAGCTTGGATATTTTCAAACTAGTGCTATTGATAGATTTCTGCGAGAGAAGGGCTTAAACGACGAAATAGATATTTTTGTAATTGACACCTCTCCAAGTTTATCGTTGCTAAATCAAATTATTTTTCTTGGTTCAGATTATTTTGTGGTACCAATGATGCCTGACGCTTTTAGTGTACAAGGTATTGAAAATCTTGGCAGTATTTTTGAAAAATGGAAACAAAACTGGAAAGTGACCGGCAAAGCACTCTCTGGAAATACAGAAAATAAATTTGTGCTTTCGGGTGATGGCTTGTTTATTGGATATATTATAAATTCGTACAATGTGTATGGAAAACAACCAATTAAAGATCATCGTCGTTGGATTGAAGAACTTCCAGCCAAAGTGAAAAAAAATCTTTCAGAAAAACACGGACGAAATGGATTGGTTGAGAAAAGTTGGAAAAATCCACTGGCAGAAATTCAAGATTACGGAAGAATCCCTGCAAAATGTCAAGAAATTGGCATGGCAATTTTTGATCTTGATCCGGCTTTGATAGAAGAAATTCATCTTGGAACGAAGGAAAATATTGAAAAATCAAAAGAGGAATTTGGGGTATTAGCAGATAGTATTTTAAAAATATTGACAGAATACTAAAAATCCATCTTTTTTCTGACATCATCCACCACACAGAACCAAAGAAGTCAAATACAGCTACGAGCTGGATTTTTTTGTTCAATTATGTTAACATACGAACATAATCAACAAAATATGGGAGAACTTATCGACGGCAAAACTATCGCTGAAAAAATCCGTGCCTCAATAGCATTGGAAGTACAAAAATTAAAAAAGAAAAACATCAAACCTAAATTGGGTGTAGTTTTGGTTGGCAACGATCTCCCATCTCAAACTTACGTCAACAAAAAACAACAAGCTGCCGAAGCGGCTGGAATTAGCTTTGTATTAAAAAAATTTCCTGCTTCTGTGAGCAAAAATAAACTAATTACCGAAATTAAAAATCTACAAAAAAAAGAAAAACTATCCGGCCTTATTATTCAATTACCACTCCCAAACAAACTCTATACTTCAGAAGTTATCAATGCGGTCGATCCAAAAATTGATGTTGATTGTCTAACTGACGCTAATATTGGTAAATTGGTTATGCGTACCAATTTTATTTTTCCTCCCACCCCTTACGCGGTCATGACTATTTTGAAAGAATTAAATTTTGATGTCGCTGGAAAAAATATTACCATTGTCGGGATGGGCGCGCTAGTAGGGAAACCACTTGCCATAATTTTATTCAACGCTGGTGCTAGTGTAATTACTTGCAACAGTCGCACTCGTGACACCAAAGAAAAATGTTTAATGGCCGATGTCATCGTGACCGGAGTTGGAAAAAAAGATTTATTACGCGGTGATATGGTTAAACCCGGTGCAATCGTTATTGACACTGGCATTGTTTTTGAACATGGCAAAATATATGGCGATGCCAACCGACAAGAAGTCTTACCAAAAGCCAGCTACTTTACACCCACTCCCGGCGGTGTCGGACCAATTACTGTAGCGCTCCTCTTACAAAATACCGTTCTCTGCGCCAAACACAACGCTAAAAAATAATCCATGAAAACTGTCGTAGTTATACCTACATACAATGAACGTGATAATATTGTTAATCTTATTAACGATATTTTTGCCCAACCGATAGAAAACTTACACATCATCGTAGTCGATGATAATTCCCCCGACAAAACTGCCGAACTGGTTAGCGCTACCCAAACAGTCTATCCCAATCTTTATCTCATCAAACGCTACCATAAACTTGGTTTAGGCAGTGCCTATATTGCCGGTTTTAAAAAAGCTTTGGCGCTTGGCGCGGATTTGATAGTGGAGATGGATGCCGATTTTTCACATGATCCCAAAGATTTACCGCGTCTGATCGAGGCTTGCGAGAATGGATTTCATCTAGCGATTGGATCAAGAAAAATTAAAGGCGGAAAAATAGTTGGTTGGAATTTTAAAAGAAAACTAATGAGCCAAGGCGCGATGATTATTGCTCGCACATTTTTACGCTTAAAAGCAAAAGATGTGACTGCCGGTTTTCGTTGTTATCGCCGCGAAGTTTTGGAAAAAATAAAATTAGACGAAATAAAAAGCAACGGCTACGCTTTTCAAGAAGAAATGATCTACCGTACTCAAAAAAATAAATTTCAAATCAAAGAAATTCCCGTAACTTTTACCGATAGAAAACTCGGTACCTCAAAATTATCCAACAAAGATATTTACGAGTTTTTTGCCACCATTTTTAGGCTGTGTACAACTCGTTTTGACAAAGATTAGCTGTCCTGATAGTGTACAACCAAGAACAATTTATATGTTATTTGTGGAAGTGAGGTCTATTCCTCCACTGTGCCGCAACGGTAATGCCCTATTAACTTAGGGACAAGTCCGGTCTTCAAATAACAGCTATCCCGAGCAGGAGTATTCTCTTTTTGAATCTTTTCGTGTCGGGAAAGGTTTTTTTGATTTATAACACAATATGCATAATAGACACCTAGCGCGACTATTTTCTATCCTCATATTTGTATTTTTAGCTAGTGGCGCTTATCTAC
>JAVHOZ010000011.1:0-5650 GCA_036170335.1 Candidatus Magasanikiibacteriota bacterium
GTTGTGTGCTGTTTCTGGACGGCGGGGTGCATTGCTACGAGGGTCACTCGTTTCTGACGGTGGTGCTCGCGGTGCGTGCCCTGATGTCGTGTGGAGTGACGACCCACATTGTCACCTGCGCTAGTGGCGGGATCAATCCCGAGTACCAGCCGGGTGAACTGGTGATCATCTCCGACCACATCAACCTCATGGGTGGATCTCCGCTCACTGGGCGCAATGAACCTAGTCGTGGTCCACGCTTTCCGGACATGACCGAAGCCTACGATCTTCAACTGCGGCAGTTGGCGGTGAGGTCTGGCAAGGAGATCAACATGGATCTCCGGTCTGGTGTCTACATCGCGATGCTCGGCCCCTGCTACGAGACGCCGGCCGAAGTCCGTATGCAGCGCGTTCTTGGCGCTGACATGTGTGGTATGTCTACCGTCCCCGAAGTGATCGCGATTCGACACCTGGGCGGACGAGTCCTCGGCATTTCGTGCGTGGCCAATCATGCCGCTGGTGTCACCGATACGCCCTTGTCACATGCGGATGTGGTGGCCGCCTGTTCTGCCGCCGCGCCGCGCTTTCGGGCGTTGCTTCTTCAAATCATTCACAATTTGTAGTATCTTGTGGGTGGGAAGGCTTCAAAACCTCCCTGCTCCTTGGCAATTTTATTATTAGAATTTCCAAGGAGGAGGTTTTGGATATATTAAAAAACCACAGATTTAATTCTGTGGTTTTAAGTTTATAACAGCAATTTCTGGCGGGTTCCAAAATCTTATTGGTCCGCCTGATTCTCCTAACCCAACCGAAGTATATACTTTTGCTCCATTCCAGTCGTTTAAACCTTTATAAAATTCTTTGGGTAGGGCAATTTTGGCATCACCTAGAGCGCCAATAAATGGCAAACGGATTTGTCCGCCATGCGTATGTCCAGCCAAAGTAATATTTGGCAACAGTTCGTCTTTTGGATAAAATAAAATTGCGTCAGGATTATGAGTTAAAAAAATTAACGGGATATTTTTATCCCAGTTTTTTAATTCTTTAAAATTAAAATTATTTTCCCAAATATCATTGATACCAAAGATACAAATAGGTTGACTTTTTATTTTTGGACAAGCTAGTTGATTGGACAACAATGATATATTTAGTTCTTTCATTTTTTCAGCCAGCAATCCAGAGCGGTTGCCAGTTTGGCCTTTTATGTTATCAATAGAATTACCGCTCATGCCATATTCGTGATTACCAAAAACATAATAAGTGGGGTATTTGTCAGCCAATTGTCTTAATGGTTCTAAATATTGAGTTTCATTTTCAAAATCACCTTCGTTAACAATAAAATCTCCGCCAATTAAAACTAAATCCGGGTTGATGGTTTTTATATTATTAACAATTTTGTGTGTCCAAGCGGTTTTTTTATATTTTCCAATATGAAGATCGGAAATGAAGGCAATTTTAATTGGTGTTTTTAAATTGGTGATTGAAAAATCAAATTCATTTTTGACTATAATATTTCGCTCGATAAAACGCGCGTCGATGGCACAAATAATAGTAATGCTCAATAATGTTATGATGCTATAAGAAATTTTTTTATGTATATTTAAAAACAATCCCGGCTTACGCAAATCACGGATAGTCCAAACAAGCAACAAGGCGCTGACCACAATAATCTCGTAAATTATGATAGAATAAAAATTCATATTGGTTCTGAATAATACTAGTTTCGTAACGTTTTGTCTATAAAAAAATCCCGACATGGTCAGAATTTCTTTGTGCCGCGGGAGAGAATCGAACTCTCATGACCTTGCGATCGCTGGATTTTGAGTCCAGTTCGTCTACCAATTCCGACACCGCGGCTCTAATTTCCCGATAATTATAGCCAATCTTTTATCTTTTGTCAACTTTATGATATACTATCCGATGTAAAAATAATCTATGTCTGTCATCATTTCTGTCGTTAATCAAAAGGGTGGAGTGGGTAAGACTACCACTTCGGTAAACTTGGCTGCTGGCTTGGCTGAAGCAGGAAAATTTGTGTTATTGGTAGATTTGGATCCACAAGGTAACGCCACTTCTGGTTTAGGGATCAAATATCGTGAATTACAAAATGGTCTTTATCATGCTTTGATGGGGCTAGCTCGTATTCATGACGTAGTAGCTAATACTGCTCATGCTGGGTTGCGGGTAGTGCCAGCTACTCCGGATTTGGCTGGCGCTAATGTGGAGTTGGTGAATGTAGATGGTAGGGAGAGAAAGTTGTCTGATCTTTTGACTGAGGTCAAACACGCCTATGATTATATAATTATTGATTGCCCGCCTTCTTTAGGTATATTAACTTTAAATGGATTGGTGGCAGCAGATCAAATTTTAATACCGGTACAAGCGGAATATTATGCCCTAGAAGGTCTTGGTCAATTATTAAAAACAGTAGAGTTAGTGCGTGATAATATTAAACCAGAACTTAGTGTGCTTGGGGCGATAGTGACTATGTTTGATGGTCGCAATAAATTATCCGAAGAAGTGCTGGGCGAACTTTATAAATTTTTCCCAAACAATATTTTTAGATCAGTGATTCCACGTAGTGTACGTTTGGCAGAAGCTCCAAGTTTTGGTAAAAGTATTTTTCATTATGAACCCAAAGGCAAAGGCGCCAAGGCTTATGAAAGGTTATCTCGTGAAATATTAGACTTTTTTGAAAAAAAATAATTTTTAATTTATGTCTTTAGGACGTGGGTTAGGCGCTTTGATTACGCCAACAACAAAAAATAATAATTATACACCTTCTTCAACAGAAGCAGAGGGCAAAATTTGGTTTATTCCAATAAATAAAATTACCCCTGATCCAAAACAACCGCGTAAAAATTTTAAACCAGAAGAACTGGATCAATTGGCTTCGTCCATAAAAGAACATGGAGTATTACAGCCATTGCTTGTGGTAGAAAAAACCGACGGCGGGTATAGTTTGGTCGCCGGCGAACGTCGTTTGCGTGCTTCACAATTGGCCGGTTTGACCACTGTACCGGTTTTGATAAAACAATGGGCGGATCAGCAAAAACTGGAAGTATCGTTGATTGAAAATATTCAGCGTGAAAATCTCAATCCGCTAGAAGAGGCGTTTGCCTACAAGCGTTTGATTGAAGAATTTAATCTCACCCAACAACAAGTATCGGAAAGAGTGGGAAAGAGTCGTTCGGCAATTGCCAATGCCGTGCGTTTGTTGGATTTACCGGATCAAGTGCAAGTCGCTTTGGTGGAAGGAAAAATCAATTCCGGTCAGGCGCGAGCTTTGTTATCTTTGGCAACATCTCACGAACAGTTGAATATGTTATCCTCAATGCTCGGAGAAAAAATGACTGTGCGTGATCTCGAGCGTGAATCAAATAAACAAAAAGTTTTGAGCAATCGTCCAATTCGTAAAGATCCCAATATTCTTTATCTCGAAGATAAATTGCGCGCGGAACTTGGAACCAAAGTAAATATTTCACAAAAGGGTTTGCGGGGTACGATTGTGATAGATTATTATTCGGAGGATGATTTGAAGAGGTTGGTAAAAAAACTTTTAAATGAATAGTGTTGTGAGGTGCCAGTTTGGGTCAGCTTTGATATCTTTCCAGTTTGTAAAATTATTTTTCTTGGATTGATAGGATCCAGCCACTGCGATCATCGCGGCATTGTCCATACAGTATTTTAATTCCGGATAAAGGAAATTTGTTTCGGGGTATTCTGTGGATATAATTTGCGCGAGCGTCTCGCGTAATTTTTTATTAGCACTAACCCCACCAGCCAGGATCAAGGTTTTTGGATTTATTTCTTTGACGGCTTTTATAGTTTTATATACCAACACATCTATTATTGCTTGTTCAAATGAAGCACAAAAATCTTCGCGAGTCAGCTCATTTTGTTTTTGTCCATAAACGCCAGTAGGCAATTCGTAGGGGATTATTTTGTATACAGATAATTTATTTTTTTGTAACCAATAAAGCGCCGAAGTTTTTAATCCAGAAAAAGAAAAATCAAAATTATTTTCTTTCATCATTGGTCGAGGAAAATTTATCGCGTCAGTTTTTCCAGTTTCTGCTAGTTTGGAAATTTGTGGACCACCTGGATATGGTAAATTAATTAATTTGGCGACTTTGTCAAAACATTCGCCAGCAGCATCATCTTTGGTATGGCCAAGTATTTTGTATTCTCCTGGATTATTTATTTGAGTAATTTCAGTGTGTCCGCCACTGACGATTAAAGTGATTGCTGGATATTGGATTTTTTGATCGGCGGATAATTCGACAGAATAAATATGTCCTTCCAAATGATTTACGGCAATGAGTGGGATATTCCAAGCATAAGACAAAGTGCGAGCAGCTTGCGTACCAACAATCAATCCGGTAATAAGCCCAGGTCCAGCAGTGACAGCGATAGCTTCTGGTTTTGGTTGATCTTTTAAAATTTCTTCAACCAGTGGAATTATTTTTTCCGCATGCAGACGGCCAGCAATTTCTGGTACTACACCGCCATATTTTTTGTGAATTTCAATTTGGGAGGCGGTTTTTTCAGACAACACAATACAACCGGCTGAAGAGCAGTCCAATAGGGCAACTGATGTGTCATCACAAGATGATTCGATGCCAAGGATAATCATAAGGCTGTATTATAGCTAAATTATAGCTAATTTACAAGATGTCGCAGTATCTTTCTATTGACTTTTTGTATATATAATATATAATACGCGCAGATATTTGGCCTCATCGTCTAATGGCTAGGACATTGCCCTTTCACGGCGAAAATACGGGTTCGATCCCCGTTGGGGCTACAGCATCAAAAAACCACTAAAGTTAGTGGTTTTTTAATACCCAAAAACAGTCGATGTATAATACAATTATATTGTATTGAACAACTTTTTTGACAATGTTTTATTGTTTGCAATTACAAAGCGTGTGGGGTTTACCATATCAATATCGATCTTTGTTATTTTAGGAAATTCAAAACAGCCACTTTCTTTTGCTATCAAAAACCCAGGTGCAAAATCGAAAATCAAACTATCATGCGACACTACTGCGTCAATCTTATTTTCGGCAAGTAAACAAAAATCCAGATTTGGTGACCAATTATTCATAATACGACTTACATTGGTTTTGTATGCCTTGTCATAAAACCGTCTTTTTTCGTGCCACTTTGCCATGTGACTAAAGTTTATGGATATGCGGGGTGAGTGCCGTTTAGTTTGTGGAATTATTTTTTTGTTATTTAAAAAAGCGCCCTTATTTTTTTCTGCAAAATACATCTTATTTAAAATCGGATTATAAACAACCGCTGCTATGATTTCACCATTATGAAAATGAGCGATTGATATCGAAAATTGTGGTATACCTAATAGAAAATTATGGAGGTAAAATTTCATAAAAACTTTAAGAAAAAATTCAAAAAACTATCAGTAAAAATCCAAGAACAATTTTATGAGCGCTTGGAATTATTTTTTCAGAATAAATTTGATAAAATCTTAAACAACCATTCGGTCGACAAAGCTTTTCCAAATTGTAATAGCTTAAATGTAAGTGGGGATTACAGAACGATTTTTGAAGATCATGCTGATTTGGCAATATTTATTACTATTGGAACACATTTTGAGGCTTAACCCTCGGTGTACATTAAGTAGTCCTTTAAGGCCACTGAAATA
>JAVHOZ010000012.1:0-5636 GCA_036170335.1 Candidatus Magasanikiibacteriota bacterium
CGCGGTCACACTCGCTACCAATATGGCCGGTCGTGGTGTGGATATTATTTTGGGCGGAAATCCGCCTATCAAAGAAGAAGGGGACAAAGTACGCAGTGTTGGTGGGTTGTTTGTGATTGGTACTGAACGCCACGAGAGTCGTCGTATTGATAACCAGTTGCGTGGTCGCGCCGCTCGTCAGGGTGATTCTGGTGAAACTCAATTTTATCTTTCTACTCAAGACGATTTAATGCGTATTTTTGCCGGGGATCGAATTCGCAGTGTGATGAAAACTTTGGGTGTACCCGACGATATGCCGATCGAACAACGTTCTATTACGCGCATTATTGAAAGTGCTCAGAAAAAAGTAGAAGGTTTTCATTTTGATTCTCGTAAACATTTGTTGGAATATGATGATGTTCTCAATCGTCATCGTGAGGTGGTATACGGAAAACGTCGTCAAATTTTAGAATTATTTGATAAACAAAAAAACAACCAGTCTGTCGATGAAAAAACATTGCAAACTTTGATCTTGGACATGATTGAAGCCGAAATCGAACAAGTTGTTTCCTATCATACCAATGCCGAAGATAAAAATGAATGGGACATAAAAGAAATTGCTGAAGTGGTAGCTACTATTTATCCGGTATTAGAAGAAGAAAAAAATAAAATTTTGAGTTTTGGCGAACATGGCGAACAAAAATTGGAGGCTGTGATCGAACGCACTCACATTATTGAATATTTGACCGAACTGGCCAAGGAAAAATATCAGAAATTATTAGTAGAAAAAATAGCCAGCACCGAAATGCAGATTGAAATAGAAAAACAAATTTTGTTACGCTCCATGGATATGCTTTGGATAGATCATTTGGTGGCCGTAGATTATTTGCGCACCGGTATTGGTTTACGTGGTTATGGTCAGCGTGATCCATTGGTTGAATACAAAAAAGAAACATTTTACATGTTTAATGAATTGTTGTCCGCGATGCAACATGAAGTGGTTTATACAATTTTTAAAGTAAGTTTTGGGATGGAAATAGCGCCAAATATAATGGAAAAAAATAATTTAATTTTTAAGGGTAGTGGTTCTGATGGTGAAACTGTCAATATAAATACTAAAGTAAAAAATGAACAAGGAGAAAAAGTAGGGCGCAACGATGCCTGTCCATGTGGAAGTGGAAAAAAGTATAAGCGTTGTCATGGTGCATAAATAAAATAAAAAAAGACTTTTACTAATTGGTAAAAGTCTTTTATTGGTTTGCATATAATTATATTTGGTGGCATCATAACACAGAAATGCCAAAATTACAATTGCGTCGACAGCTGATCTTAGCCAAAATTTTTGATAGACTACATTATCTATACTGGTTTTTTGGCTAATCTTATCCACTTGCCAAAAAAACAGAAAAGCGGTAGAATTTGCCTGCTTAATTCTAATTGAAAAATTATTAATTTTATCTAATTTATGGCTAAGAATGCAAGACCGACTGTCAGTTTAACACGTTCTCAGGTAAAATGGAGGGTATTGTGGATTGGTATTTTATTAGTTTTTTGTGCTTTGATTGTAGCGCCAACTTATGCTAATAAAGGCGTTGATTGGATAAACAACAAGGTTAATTTAGGTTTGCCACGTTTATCAGACAAAGGATTCAATCTGGGGTTGGATTTGCAAGGCGGCGCTCATTTAGTTTATCAGGCCGATACTAGACAGGTACCGGATGTTGATCGCGTCAATGCCGTCGAAGGTGTGCGTGATGTTATCGAACGTCGTGTGCGTGGTGGTCTGGGAGTATCGGAACCATTGGTGCAGACGACCAAAGTTGGTGAAGATTTTCGCATTATCGTTGAATTGCCGGGTATTGCCGATGTTAATACTGCTATCAAAATGATTGGTGAAACTCCAGTTTTGGAATTTAAAGAAGAAAATCACGAGCCACCACGTGATCTGACCAAAGAAGAACAAAAACAATTAGATAATTTTAATAAACAAGCAGAAAAAACTGCCAAGCTTGCTTTGGTTGAAGCGAAGAACAATACGGATTTTGCCGCCGTGGTCACAAAATATACTCAAGATGATAAAACTAAAAATAGTGGCGGTGATCTTGGTTTTGTCAATGACAAATTGTATCCGGAAATTTACGCTTGGGCAGCCACTCACAAAGATGGTGAAATAAGTAAAGATTTAATAAAAAGTTTTGAAGGGTTAAATGTAATAAAAAGAATTGCCGAAAGATTAGTGACATCTACCGTCCCTGTTTTAACAACTTCTACAACTTCTACGGTGAATGTATCCACCAAAGAATATCAGATAGCGCGTATATTTATAAAAACAAAACAAAAAGGCGACATTGTGCCGCCAACCGATCAATGGAAGACTACCGGTTTGTCTGGTAAACAATTAAAACGTGCCGAAGTTTCGACCGACTCTCGTACCGGTCAGATGCAAGTAAGTTTGAATTTTGATGATGAGGGAACAAAATTATTTGCCGATATCACTGGCAGAAATATTGGAAAACCAGTAGCGATTTATTTGGATGGTCAACCAATTAGTATTCCACGTGTAAATGAAGCAATTACTAGCGGCAGTGCGGTAATCTCAGGTGGCTTTACCTTACTCGAAGCTAAACAACTTTCTCAAAGATTAAATTCCGGTGCTTTACCTGTGCCGGTCGAATTGATTAGCCAACAAAAAGTAGACGCCACACTCGGTGTTGATTCGTTGGCAAAAAGTTTCCACGCTGGTTTGATTGGATTGTTGGGTGTGATGATCTTCATGGTTGTTTATTATCGTTTTCCAGGTTTGTTGTCCGTATTTTCTTTGATAGTTTATGCGCTATTGAGTATAGCCACTTTCAAGGTCTTGGGAGTGACGATGACACTTTCTGGTATTGCTGGTTTTATTCTCTCAATTGGTATGGCGGTGGATACGAATGTGCTAGTGTTTGAGCGTCTAAAAGAAGAATTACGATTCGGTAAAAATTTGCACAACGCTTCCGAAGAATCCTTCCGTCGTAGCTGGCCATCTATTCGTGATGGTCATATTGCAACTCTGGTCAGTTGTGTATTCTTGGTCTGGTTTGGTACCGGTTTTGTGCAGGGTTTTGCAGTGACTTTGGCTATTGGTGTGTTATTCAGTTTATTCACCGCTATCGTAGCCACTCGCGCGATGTCACGTTTAGTATTCAAATGGTTTAAAGAAGACGGCAACTTATTATTCTTGGGTTATACCAAAAAGGAGTCTTCTGAAGTAATTAATAAATAATTTGTATGAATATTCCTTTTGTAAAGTATTCAAAGTTTCTTCTTGCGATTAGTGGTATCGTGACAACTGTCAGTTTAATATCATTATTTGTTTGGGGTTTAAAACCGGGTATAGATTTTACCGGTGGTTCATTGCTTGAAGTTAGTTTCAGTAAAAATCGTCCAGACAACCAAGCTATCGAAACTGCATTTGCCGGTCTTGGTCATCAAAATGTAGTTATTCAAAAAACTGGAGAAAAAGGAGTTATAATCAGAACGGCTTTTTTACCGGAAAATGAACACCAAATTGTTTTAAAAGGCTTACGCACTCAATTTGAAAAAGATGGCAATGTTTTGCGCGAAGATCAATTTCAAACAATCGGTGCAGCAGTTAGTAAACAGTTGCGTCAGCGTTCTATTTGGGCAGTATGTTTAGTGATTGTCAGTATTATTGTTTTTGTGGCTTATGCTTTCCGGACAGTATCTTTTCCGGTAGCTAGTTGGAAATATGGTGTGACGGCTATCATTGCCGCTTCTCATGATGTGTTGTTGGTGATTGGTGTCTTTGCATTCCTTGGACATTACAACAATGTTGAAGTGGATATTGGTTTTGTGGTAGCGTTGTTAACTGTGATGGGCTATTCAGTGCAAGATACCATCGTGGTATATGATCGTATTCGTGAAAATTTATTGCGTCGTCGTAATGTTAGTTTTAGAGAAATGGTGGACATTGGTTTGAATGAAACTTTGATGCGCTCTATCAACACCACTTTGATTACTTTGATTCCACTTTCCGCTTTGTATTTCTTGGGTGGCGTAACTATCAAAAATTTCGCTTTAGCCCTGCTGGTCGGTATCGCCAGTGGTGCTTATTCTTCTATCTTTGTAGCTAGTCCGCTGTTGGCTTATATAGATAAATGGCAAAAAACTCATCCTAAAAAATAATTTAAATATTATTTAAACTCTCTCAAACAAATTGGGAGAGTTTTTTGTTTTTGAGATTTTATGCTATACTACTCGTTAGTAAAGTCATGATTAATTAAATTATTTTAATATGTCTGGTCACGGTCATAGTGAAAGCGGTTTGCGCCATTTGATTGCTTTTTTTGGCACATTGGTAGCGGTGTTAGCCTTTTGGGGAGGTTATGTTTCTGGCGTGCAAGGTTGGTGGTGGACAGCTTTTGGCTTGGTAATTGTTTACGGTGGAATATATAAAATTATCGACAACTAGTCTATGGAGCCATTTATTTTTTCGTCTACTTTTGGTTTTACCATCAATTGGGAGTTTTGGTCCTGGGTTTTTGCGCAACCAACTTCTGATTTAATAAAATATTTATTTGCCATTATTGGTTGGGTAGTTTTGGCTTTGATCTGCGTGAGTCTGGGGTCACAGTTATTGGCAAAATATCGCGCTGAAAAAGCGGGAAACAGTTGGCGACAAGTACTGCTCGCTGTTGATGTGCCACCTTTATTTATTCAATCTCCAAAAGCGGTCGAACAAATTTTTGCGCATTTGAGTGGAGCAAAAGTCGGTATCCGTTTGGCAGAAAAATATTGGATAGGAATGAGGCAGAAAAATTTTAGTTTTGAAATTATCTCGATTGAAGGTTATATTCAGTTTTTGATTCGCACCGAAATGGCCTATCGAGATTTGGTAGAGGCAGCGGTGTATGCTCAATATCCGGAAGCGGAAATTACCGAGGTTGAGGATTATGTAGGTATGATTCCGCAAACTTATCCCAGCGAAACTCATCATATGTTTGGGGTGGAATTTCAGTTGGCCGATGCCGACGCTTATCCGATTCGTACTTATCCGAGTTTTGAATATAAGATAAGCAAAGATGATATCTTTAGTGATCCTATGGCGGCAATTTTGGAAAATTTTTCACGAGTTGGTCACGGCGAACATTTTTGGTTGCAGATTATTCTTGAGCCGGCTGGCAATGATTGGAAAACCAAAGGTATTGATCTGGTCAAAGATATTATCTCTGGTAACGCCGGTCATCATGGTAGTACTTTTATGACGGATGTGATTGCGGCTATAGGAAATTTTCCGATGGCGGTGCTCAAAGAATTTTTTAGATATATGCAAAGCGCTGAACCGGAAGAAGCCGTGCATGAAGAACATGTTAAACTTAGCGATCTTACTCCCGGTGGCAAGAGTACTATTGAGGCGATTGAAGATAAAATAGCCAAATTGGGTTTCAAGACCAAGATGCGAGCATTGTATGTCGCGAGAAATGAAGTCTTTAATCCCGGACGCTGTGTAGATGGTTTTATTGGCGCACTCAATCAGTTTCATGTTCAAAGTCGCAATGCGATTGTGCCGAATTTTATTACCCATACGCATTTTATTTTTTTTAATCACATGAGAGAAATCTGGTTACAAAATAAATTTTTCAAAGCTTTTGCCAAGA
>JAVHOZ010000013.1:0-5589 GCA_036170335.1 Candidatus Magasanikiibacteriota bacterium
ATGCCATCATCACTATCACCAAACCAATTATCGCCTGAGTGATCATATCTTTGGCTTTGGTCACATCTTCGGAATTACCAAAAGCCTTCATCCAAGTGATACCGGCATAGAGCATCAAACAAAAAAACAAAATCCCAATCAGAGATAGCGCCACATTCACAATTTTTCCAGCTAAGGCAGGCAGACTCTTCGCTCCACCGACAGAAGTTGGCAAACCACCCCCAGCAGCTCCACCAGTCGCCTTTTGCGTCTCCTCTAGCCCATATTTCGCCTGCGCCGGACAAAACAAAAATAGAGAAAAAAATATACTAATGAGAATAAAAATTTTAAATCGCATACCTGAATTTTTAATTTTTATTGAGCAAAGAAAGAATTTTGTCCTTTCTCTGACCAATAATAGAGGGCGGCGCGCCCATTTTCATGATTTTGTCGACGAAACGAACGCGCCTGGTTGACTCTCTATTTTTTGATTTTAAGCTGTAGCCGTTACTAATTGATTGATAATGAATGAGGCCAAAGCGTAAGCGGATAAAATAATGGCCAAACCGATAATACCTGAGAATATCCATTTCTTGGCTTCTCCGACTTGTTCGTCATTTCCACCAGCAGTCATCCATTTGAAACCACCGATCAAAACTATCACTACCGCGATGATACCAAGTAAGCTCATGGTTGTTTTGATAACTTTCGAAATAGTTGTACGAATATCCTGATTACCCAAACCTGTATCTACAGCTTTGTCTAATCCGAGATCTTTGTTGGCATCAAGGAGAGCGTTTGCCGGTAAAGGAGAAACCAACGCCAAACCCAATGCGAACACCGTTGTCAAAGATAAAATCGTTGCAATAATTTTCTTCATATTGTCACCTCCTCTCCAATTGTTTTTTTGAACATAACTTATTTATTATATCACATCGTGAAACTGAAAGCTACTTTTTAAAAGAACTGTTTCATAATATAGTTTAATATCATATAACTAGCGACCGTAACAATCGCTCCTAGCAGTGCCCATAAGATAGTTTGCGATCCAGCTTTGATTTTTTCCGGACTTCCGGCGGCGGTGATCCAGGTTACGCCTCCCCAGACGACCATTAATAGGACTAGGCCGCCCATTATTCCTAGAGCGCCTTTGATGATGGCACCAAGGATGGCCGGGACAGTCTTGCCAAGACCAAGAGGGTTTTTTAGACTTACAATATCGGGTTCTTTTTTACCAGATGTTCCACCACCTGAAGACGCAGATGATTCAGGACAAGCACCTTTCTTTGATTCATCCTTACTGCCACACTCTTTACCTTTACAAAAATCCTCAACTACTTGTAAACTTACTTGTGTATTTGTATAAGTTTTGTTAACACAGCCACTTTTACAATCACAATGAACTGGCGACGGGACATCGCATTTTGCATTTTGTTTAAAAGTATAAAGGCTACTGCACGGT
This sequence comes from Candidatus Magasanikiibacteriota bacterium, assembly GCA_036170335.1. GTDB lineage: Bacteria > Patescibacteriota > Patescibacteriia > Magasanikbacterales > GWA2-37-8 > CAIOJG01. Next base: position 1,442 of record JAVHOZ010000013.1, read on the forward strand.
GTTGCTTTACAGGCAGTATTGGCGTTTTTTAAATCTGTTTCATTGTTATAACTAAACGGTGTACAGTTTGTGGCGCAAATACAATATCCCTCCCCTGGTGTTACAGCTGCTGCTACAGCCACAACCTTGGAAAAAGGGTAAAATATAAAGAAAAAAATAAAAGAAAAAAATAAAAACCTAAAATTAATCATAATATTTGGCTAAATACTAAATCAACAATCAGATAACTTGCCAGCGTGATCACTACTCCCAGCGTCGTCCACACTAGAATCTGTTTGGCTTTGGTCACTTTTTCACTGTTTCCCTGCGCGATCATCCATAGAAACCCAGCCCAGATATATAAGGCCATGGTGAACATGCCGATTGGATATAATAGGAAATTTATCAATCTCCCTATTATCACTCTTACACCGGCAGTACCAAGTAAAAATCTGGCTGGATTTAATTTATCGGCAGCATCTTTTTTTAGATTTTCTAGTGAAATAGAGGGGTCTATTGGACAGGCACCACTTGCTTGCCCGCATGAGCCAATACATTTTTTTTTCAATTCTGAAAAGGTGTCATAAGTAACACATTTAGCTGTTTTTCCTGTACCGCAACTACAAGCAAACGGACCAGTTTCCGTACTGCCCAAAGGACAACCAACTGCTGAAGATTGTGGCATTTCAATTCCACAGGCATTACAATAATCTAGCGCCTCCTGTGTAGTTTTGAAATCATCTTTACATTGCATATCTCCTTTGACAGAGCAGTCACATACCAGTTCAGACGCATTTTTTACCTCTTCTTCTGCAGCTTTTTTGTTTGCTTCTTTTTCTTGTTTTAACGTTTCTTCTTCTGCAGCCGCTTTTGCTTCGGCGGCGGCGGCGGCGGCCGTTTTTGCTGCCACGTCTATAGCAGTTTTAGAATCAATCTTTTCCTGAAACGTACCATTTAATGTTTTAATCCCATTTATACAATTTTGTTTAGTTTTAAGCGGAGGAGAACAATTTGTTGTTTTTGATTTTTCACATGTGTATACCTTGTTCACAGATGTTGGACAAACATACCAAAAAACCGTTTGGCCAGTTTCCAATTTTAGACATTCATCAAGGTTATTATAATTACCATCGCATTTCAATGTTGGATGATCATTCTTATATGTTGTATCGCCACAATGTTTACTTCCGTCATCCAAAGAACATAGTGACCAAAGGGGAGAAGCCAAAGCATTTTTAGTCAACAAAAAACTGCCAATCAACAACAAAGTAAAAATTATTTTTTTAATACTCATAAACTATTTCAATAACTTAAAAGCGCCATTTAACTTCAACACTTCTCCCAAGAAACTTACCAACACATAACCACCAAAAGCTATCAACAGTCCTATTACGGCATTAATCATCGCACCGGTACCTTGTTTTACTTTTTCTGGATTACCTTGAGATAAAATCAGAAGAAAACCACCATAAACAAATGCTCCCAAGGCTAATGCACCAATAATTCCAAATAAATAATTCGCCAGCTGCAACAAAAGACTAACAAAAACTGTAATATCTTTACAATCTTCCGGCCAACTTTCATACATTCCTCCCTGTCCGCATTTTTGAATTAAATTTCCTATTTGACTTTCACCAGCCGATGTTGGCTGTGATGAACCTCCTGATTTTTTTTTACCTTCGGCCAACATACTATCAAGTTGCACATTCCACGTTACAACAAAATCTTGACAACGAGCTTCAGCTGTTACACCACCATCGCCTGGTTTAATATGAATACAATATGGCTCTAAATATGTTCCCTTTCCTTTTTTTCCAACTTTTTTCACCTGATCTTTACATCCGGTGGTTGGAGTAGTGACACAAATGGCTTGTAAAATATCTTTTTTATTTTTGTAAACTTGAGTAGCTTCTAATTTGTCCAGATCGGAATAACATTCACAATCTTTAGCGGGAGTCGATTTAGCAGTCGCCTCTTTTGTCACAGCCGAAAAAAACAAAACCAGACACACCAAACCAAAAAATATTTTATTAAATTTATTCATATTACAAAGTCTGGTTTATTTTCTCTGCGCCACGATTCAAAATATTTTGTTGCCATTCATTTATTTTACTCTCATCTGACACCGGTTGCAACCACTCGGACAACATATCTCGCACGGCTCTGGTGGCGCCGGCGTAATCTCGGCCACGATACCAATTTTCGGCGATTAAAATTTGATCGACAAATGGTTCCAGATCCGGTTTGCTTTTTTGATCGACGATATAGGCGCGTAGTGCGGTTGGGCGACCAGTCTGATCGAGATAGTCTTTGGTCGCTTTGGAATGAGCCATGAAATCTATCAAGCCCCAGGCTTCGTTTTGGTGTTTGGATTTGGAGAGTACCGATTGCATCCAATAGCTCGCCGCATTTACCGGCGCGTCCGGCGTGAGTTGAAACAACGGCATCAAACGCCAATCAAACTGTGAAGCGCGTGCTTTGACAGTCGGGAAATTATAGCTATATCCAAAAAAGAAGCCAACTTTACCATTTAAAAACGCCTCGAGCGCGTCACCCTGACTCGCTGACCAAGCATAGGTATCTCGTGCCGGATTGGCAAAATCGGTATAAAAATTCATTATCTGACTGGCATTTTGACCGGCAAGATTGAAGATCGCCTGTCCATCTTTGGCTACATATCCGACATTACTTTGTCTAAATAAAAGATATAACAAATCATCACTACCGGGGATATTGTCTCCAGTCCCTAGAGCGGCTCCGGATTGAATGATATCACCAGTTTTTTTGTCATATTTGGTGATTTTTTTGGCAGCGGCTTGAAATTCTTCCCATGTTTTTGGTGGTTCCGGCACGCCCGCCCTGTCCAACAAATCTTTATTATAAAAAACCGCCATCATGTCCATAGACAATGGCAAACCAAAAATTTGACCTCCTCGCACCACATCGTCACGCACCGCTTTGACATATTCGTTGTCTAGTTGAGATAAATTGACCATGGCACGAGATTGAGAGTTTATCACTGTATTGGAACCAAAAGTGGTCTTTTCTACAGTAACCAAAGTATCACCGACACTAGTTGGCATCGGTGCCAATTTGGTGATAAATTCACCCAAACGACGATTTTGAACGGAAATAATATCCGGTCCTTTGTCTTCGGCCAGCGCCTCTATCAGACGAGGATAGAGCTCGTCGGCTCGTAACTGACGTAAATTGATAGTGAGATACGGTCGGTTGGCTCGATAGGCAGCAATTTCTTTTTGGAGAGCGTCCACATCATCAAAAACTGTCCAATATTCCAGACTAACCGGTGCGGTCGCTTGCACTTGTGCCTTTGATAATCCTTTACAACCAAAACCAGCCGTTGTTAAAAAGACTACTATTGAAAATATTGTCACCAGTTTCCCAAATCTCATACTACAAGCTGATGAAATTTAAAATATTTTTTTAATTATACCACACTCTTTAAAAATTTCCTAAAATCATCTTTTAGTTTGGGGTCGCGCAGAGCAAACTCGACATTGGCTTTGAGATAACCTAGTTTGGAACCAGTGTCATGGTAAGTACCATCTACCAAGCAGGCATAAATTGGCCTTTTTTTCAATACTTTTTCAATCGCATCTACCAACCATAGCTCTCCACCTTTTCCCAGTTTTGTTTTTTCCAAAGCTTCAAAAATATCCGGTGTAAAAATAAAACCACCCAAACTGGCTAGATGCGAGGGGGCGTTTTCCGGACCGGGTTTTTCGACAATTTTTTTGACTTGATATACTCCTTTTTCTACTTCCAGCGCATCGATAATGCCATGTTTTTTGGTATCTTCGTCGCTAACTTTGCGTGTAGTCACTACTGGATCGCTATATTTTTCATAAACCTCAATAAGTTGCTCCAGTTGAGATTTTTTGGGAGTATAAAAAAATTCATCTCCAAACATCACGGCAAACGGCTCATTACCGACAATGTCTTTGGCGCATAGTACCGGAGTTCCATTGCCATACGGCCCTTTTTGACGAATAAAAATAAAATTGGCCATATCGGCAATCTTTTTTACTTCATCCGCCATTTCATTTTTCTTTTGTTTTTTGAGCCAATTTATCAGTTCGTAATTTGGACTAAAATGATCCTCGACTGCTCGTTTACTTGGCCCAGTTACCAAATAATATCCGTATTTC
>JAVHOZ010000014.1:0-5524 GCA_036170335.1 Candidatus Magasanikiibacteriota bacterium
GGCGGTTGAAAAATCTAAGTATATTTCTTTGGCTAAATTTATCAATGCCTTGGGAATTATGCATGTGGGTGAAGAAACCGCCGATGATTTGGCTCAATATTTTGGCGCACTGGAAAAATTACAAAAAACTACTATTGAGGAATTATTGAATATAAATGGCATTGGCGAGCGCACCGCGCAGTCAATTGTGGAATATTTTAAAAATAAAAAAAATATTGAGTTTGTCGATAAATTGATTAAAAATGGTGCAGTAATCAGACCGGTAGAAAAAAAGAAAGGCGGAAAATTAGTCGGCCAAACTTTTGTCTTGACCGGCAGCCTAGAATCAATGAGTCGGGATGTTGCCAAACAAAAAATAAAAGACTTGGGCGGAGAAATGTCCGAAAGTGTCAGTAAAAAAACTTCTTATGTGGTAGTGGGTGCAGAACCGGGAAGTAAATACGACAAAGCCAAAAAATTGGGTGTGAAAATTTTGAATGAAAAGGAATTTTTAAAAATGACAAAAATGTGATATAATATTTTCACTATGAATATTGCTTGGTTTAAAGATCTGACAATCAAAGATATCCCGCTAGTGGGTGGCAAAAACGCTTCACTAGGCGAGATGTATTCCAAATTAACTTCCAAGGGCTTGCCCGTGCCCAATGGTTTTGCGTTGACGGCCGAAGTTTATTGGAGATTTTTGAAAGAAAATAAAATCGATAAAAAAATCAAAGAAGTTTTGAAAGATTTAGATGTAAAAAATGTTCACGCACTATCGGTGGCGGGACTTAAAGTTCGCAAAATTATTTTGTCCGCAGAATTTCCAAAAGATATTGCTGAAGATATTAAAAAGGCATACAAAGAACTTTCCAAACAATGTAAAAAACCCAATCTAGATGTTGCCGTGCGTTCGTCAGCCACAGCTGAAGATTTGCCAGATGCCAGTTTTGCTGGACAACAAGAAACTTATCTCAATGTTAAGGGTGAAAAGGAATTATTGTTGGCTTGCAAAAAATGTGTATCTTCGCTATTCACCGATCGCGCAATTTCTTATCGCGAAGCCAAAGGTTTTGATCATCTCACGATTGCATTGTCTGTTGGTGTGCAAGAGATGGTTCGTTCGGATCTCGGTGCATCTGGAGTTATGTTTACGCTTGATACCGAATCTGGTTTTCGCGGAGTGGTACTCATCGATGGTTCCTATGGCCTAGGTGAATATGTAGTAAAAGGGCAGGTGACACCTGATCAATTTTATGTTTTTAAAGATGGTATAAAAAAAGGTTTTAAATCCATTATCAGTCGTCGTCTAGGCAGTAAAGAAGTGAAATTAGTGTATAATAAAGTTGGCACCAAACAAGAAAAAGTAAAAGTTGTTGATCAAAAACAATATTGCATCACCGATGAAGATGTGATTCAACTATCCAAATGGGGCATGCAGATTGAAGAACATTACGGTCGTTCAATGGATATTGAATGGGCCAAAGATGGGCAGACTGGTAAATTATTTATAGTGCAAGCGCGATCCGAAACGGTAAAATCTCAAGCCAAAATCACAGCGATCGAAACCTATATTTTACAAAGAAAAGGTGAAGTGCTGGTAGAGGGGGTAAGTGTCGGCCAAAAAATAGGTCAGGGCAAAGCTCATATTATCACTTCACCAAAACAGATGAAGGATTTTAAAGCTGGCGAAGTACTCGTGACTAGAATTACCGATCCGGATTGGGAACCAGTGATGCGGATTGCCAGTGCGATTGTTACCGAACAAGGTGGCAAGACATCACATGCGGCGATTGTGAGTCGTGAACTCGGTGTGCCGTGTATCGTCGGGGCGGCCAAAGCGCGTCAACTAATAAAAAATGGACAAGAAGTTACAGTGACATGTTCTGAGGGTGAAGTCGGATATATATACAAGGGACATTTGCCATTTAGCGTCGAGCGCACCGAATTAAAAAATTTACCGGAAACCAAAACAAAAATAATGATCAACGCCGGTAACCCGGACAATGCTTTTGCTTTGTCAGCTATTCCCAGCGACGGTATTGGTTTGGCGCGTGAAGAGTTTATTTTTACCAATTTTATTAAAATTCATCCGCTGGCACTAGTACATTTCAAAGACATAAAAGATAAACAGGTCAGAGAAAAAATCGAAGCGTTAACAAGTGGGTACAAAGACAAAACCCAATATTTGGTGGATAAACTCGCCGAGGGTATTGCTTTTCTTGCCACCGCCTTTCATCCTCACGATGTTATCGTCCGTCTTTCGGATTTTAAAACCAATGAATATGCCACTTTGATTGGTGGCAAAGAATTTGAACCGCACGAAGCCAATCCGATGATGGGTTGGCGTGGCGCTTCTCGTTATTATGACCCAAAATATAAACCGGGATTCAAACTCGAATGTGCCGCTCTCAAAAAAGCCAGAGAAGTTTTTGGATTAAAAAATATTATTGTCATGGTGCCATTTTGTCGCACCGTGGAAGAAGGCAAAAAAGTTTTGGAAACCATGAAAGAATTTGGTTTAGAACGTGGCAAAGACGGTCTGCAAGTATATGTGATGTGCGAGATTCCAGCCAATGTAATTTTGGCCAAAGAATTTGCGCAAATTTTTGATGGATTTAGTATTGGTAGTAACGACTTGACCCAGCTAACTTTGGGAGTAGACAGAGATTCGGCGCTCGTGTCACATGTCTATGATGAAAACAACGCGGCGGTAAAAACTCTGATTCGTCAGGTAATTCAAGTGGCTCATCAATACCACCGAAAAGTTGGAATTTGTGGACAAGCTCCCAGTGATTATCCTGAGTTCGCCGAATTTTTGGTACAAGAGGGGATAGACAGTATTTCGCTCAATCCCGATACTGCCCTCAAAACTCGCACCCGGATTGCGGCCATGGAAAAGAAACTCGGTAAAAATAGAGGTAAAACTTTGAAATTGGCGATGCTCGCAAAATCATTTGTGGTTTTAGGTGTAGTTGGTTTGACTTCGATATTGGGAGGTTATGGTTGTCAGACAGTTAACAATCAAACCGTGTCCGACAATCTCAAAGCCAGTATGCAACAACAAGTCCTGGAGATGAAAGCACAACTACGTGAAGAAATCACCAATAAACTTGCCGACGAACTTGCTAAACAATTACCAAAAGAATCAGTATATAGCAATGACAGTTTTGTAAAAATTAGATTAAAATATCCCAACAGTTGGCAAATAAATAGTTGGGCCGATGGAGTAAAATTGGCTAGCGGAGATGAATCGCAGTATCTAATGGTGTTTGTTCAAAAGATGGGTCATCCGGTGCCGGAAGAAAATGTCGTTACTACTACTTGGCATGATTATGACGCCAAGCGCTTCACTGATACGGATCAAAAAGACGGTATGTCGTATCAAGTGCTGGAAATTTATCCACAAGGTTATAAAAAAAGCAAAGAAATTTTTGAGTTGCGTGGTGATCCAAAAACATTTGATGATAGTTTGAAAAATATAGAAGAATTTATTGTACCGAAAAAGCAAAAATAAATTTAGCACAACTCTATAAATAAAAAATCCTCATTTACTCTCCACCAAACGCTGGCCGAGAGTCGACTAATGTATACACCAAAAATGTCATTTTATCAATGAAAAAACAAAAAAGCACTTGTTTTACAACTTGTGCTTTTTTTGCGAAACTCCCTGGCGGGTCGGACGAGACTCGAACTCGCAACTTTCCCGACTTAGTCGGGATGCTCTAACCACACGAACTTCCGATCCTCAAAATGTTTTAATGTTTCCGTATTTTTCAAAATACCATTTTGTGTAATTTTTATTTTTTGATTTTTTAAGTTTTGTCTCTAATAAAGACGCCTCAGATCCATCGGCGCAGTCAATTATAGCTATTAGTTTCCACGGTCTACCTGTTCTGGTGTAAGTTTCCTCCCCAAGAGTATGTTCTAAAAAACGTCTTTTTATATTACTAGTTTTACCTATATAATATTTGTTGGTTTTTTCACTAAAAAGTAAATAAACACAAAACTGTCCCTCCATACTTTTGTGTTGTTAAAATATTCAGCGGGTCGGACGGGACTCGAACCCGCAACTTTCCCGACTTAGTCGGGATGCTCTAATATATTAATAAACAATTTTTATAGACAGTTTAGCGGGTCGGACGGGACTCGAACCCGCAACTTCTGCCGTGACAGGGCAGTGCTCTAACCAGTTGAACTACCGACCCGCCAAAATGTCTATTTGTTTATTTTTTTTAAATTTTACAAGTACTATCGAACCCGCAACTTTCCCGACTTAGTCGGGATGCTCTAACCAGTTGAACTACCGACCCAAATTTTCTTGTTTCATTATAATTAAAAAGAGTAGTTTAGTCAAGGGCGCAGGCGGAGCAATCAAATAACAAAAAAGATCCTAGGAGTGTTCGGTATAAGCAATAAGTAAAGGAGGGGGTACTCACGCCTAACCGAACACTCTCAGGATCTTTTTTCTTTTTGATAATACAATTATATCAAGCTCTAATATTTGTGTCAAATGTCTACCTGTGAATAAATATTTTTTGGTTATTTTTTCACTGTTTCTACGAGTTTTTTAAACACTGCTGGATATTTTAGCGCCAATTCTGACAATACTTTTTTATCCAATTCGATGTTGGCTTTTTTCAATAAGTTTACAAATTTACTATAAGACAAATCGTATTTGCGCACGGCGGCATTGAGACGAACCAACCATAGTTGACGAGCAGTGCGTTTCTTTTTGCGGCGATCACCGAAAGCATGTTGGCCAGCTTTCATCTTGGCGACTTTGGCCACTTTGATTTTTGATTTTCTTCCCCAGCGAAAACCTTTGGTATGTTTCAATATGCCGGATCGGCGTTTGCGGTGCAATAGACCGCCTTTAATTCTGGTCATAGTTTAAAAATTAATTAGGTAATGTAATTTGAATAACACGATTTACAGTCGGATTCAAAACTGTATCGGATTTTTTGTTGCGTCCGACCTTACCATTTTCACGGGAATTAAAATGATTTTGTCCAGCGGTGCGTTTGATGACTTTTCCGTTTTTAGTTACACGAAATCTTTTCGATGTACCTTTATGTGTCTTTAACTTTGGCATAAGTTTGTTTTTAGATTCCCGCGTGTGCGGGAATGACATTATTAATTTTTTACAATAATAGCAGTAATTTTGTTGCCTTGTCTTTCGGTAGCTTGTTCGAATCTGGTATTTATTTCAGCATTGACTTCGGCAAGGAATTTTTTCAAACTTTCAAAGGCTATTCCGGCTTGTTGATTTTCACGTCCGCGGAGAACTATTTCGATCTTGACTTTGTCGCCTTCATTTAAAAATTTTAGAGTTTGTACTTTGCGAATATCCAAATCATGTTTTCCAATACGCAGTGACATGCGGACAACTTTGGTGTCGATAACATGTTGATGAGCTTTGCGCAGGCGCTGTTCTTTTTCTTGTTGATAACGGAACTGTCCAAAGTCCATTATTTTGGCAATCGGTGGTTCAGCCTTTGGGTTGATTATTACCAAATCCAATTCTTGTTCTTAGGACATACGG
>JAVHOZ010000015.1:0-5398 GCA_036170335.1 Candidatus Magasanikiibacteriota bacterium
AGGACACTACATCTTCGATACTGCTAATCGCTCCTTTGTGCATCCCTTCAGCCAATACCTCGGTCGCCCCCAAGATTTGCATATCCGGTTGGGAATCATTGTAACCGTTAAAAACCAACTGACCGACGGCCATTCTTACCATACTTGATCCAATGTCCAAACTAGCAATTAAGTTGTTTTTGGCTTTCGCCATAATAAAATATTTTACGAGCTTATATTATACACTATTTTATCAATCCGATAAAGTGCGGTAAAAAAATTATCAATCCAATAATCAGTGCCCCCAAAGATGTTATCAAAACCGCTGCCGCCATAATATCTTTTATCACTAATACATAGTGGTGTAAGCGAGGTTTTAACAAATCTGCAAAGTACTCCAACGCGGTATTCAACAACTCCATTGCCAATACCGCTACCAACAATAATATCACCAAAATAACCTCCCAAACTTTTAGAGGAAAAATAGCCGTGGCAATTAGAACTAAAATCGCCGATAAAATTTGCAACCGAAAATTTTGCTCGTGTTTAAAAGTATGTTTCAAACCGGCAAAAGCAGAAGAAAAACTTTTAAATAAACTTTTGACTGGCATAACCTAATTCTTTAATTACTTCTTCTTGAATTTTAAACATTTGTTTGGCGGGTGCTGATCTGACATGATCATGACCGACCAAATGGAGCAAACCGTGAATAAACATTCGTGCCAATTCTTCCGATTCTTTTATTTTGTACTCTTTGGCCTGACGCTGAATTTGTGGAAAACAAATAAAAATTTGTCCCAACATTTTTGTTTTTATTTTTTTGTCCTCTTTCCAGGCGAATGACAACACGTCAGTGGGATATTTTTTACCGCGATATTGAAAATTTAATTTTGTCATTTCTTTGTCGCCGATAATATTTACCTCTATCACGCCATCAACCTTTTTTTCTTTTTTGGCAACCAATTGACATATTTTAAATAAATCTTTAGCAGGATAACTATTTTTAACATTCGAATTGTAATCAATTTTGATCATATACTTCCTTCTACTGTCCTAGCCGGTAGCTCAGTGGCATTACCAAATTGAAAACTGCGTGCAATCATTTTTATTACCACACGATAATTTACAATACTTGAATCTGTAGTATGGTAAAGAATTACAAAAACTTGATTGCCTTTTGGTAAAAAATACACCAGATCATCTTTGCGCACAAAACCAGTTTCTTTAAATACTGACTCAAACGGTAGATAATCGGCTAGTTGTTCGCCGGTAGCATTGTGAGAAAACCAATGACTGAAACTTTCCGCTGAATCCATATCCATCACTTTTATTTCAACATTTTCACCAGTAACAGTACTAAATAAAACATCTTTATAACTAATATCGGTATTGCCAACTGCCCAAGTTTTTGGATAATAAATTTTATACAAGAATACTGGATTGGTAAAAACACTCACCAAACCGGAATCGACTATTTTCATTGGTTCTTTGCCAGCTGAATTGTATAAATAATAAACTTCGTGACCATCGGGATAATTATCATTATCACTATCAGGTATAGCCGGATCGGTGCCAAATAATTCTTCGGCTACATCGGTGATGCCATCTTTATCAGTATCAACACTATCGCCCAATAAAGACGATGGGAAATCTAAGTTTGTTTCCGCTACGACAGGCGGCACAACTACGACTGGTTCTGGTTCAATGACTGGAGTTGAAGTTACTTCTGGCACGACAACTACTGGTTCAATCACTGGTTGAATCGGCTCCGGAACAACTGCCAAAGTTTGTCGATATTGCCTCCAATAATAAAAACCCATCACCGAACCACCAATTACCAAAATTCCAACACCAGCAACAACTAAAAATTTCCAACTGGTAAATAAATTTATTGGATGTAATTTGTTTCCTGCCCCAACAACTGTCTTTTGGTCAAATATTTTTTTGTCAGCCGATGACAAAACCGGCTTCGTTATTTGAGCCGGTTTAATAACCTTTTCAACATTCTGAAATTTTACAACCGGATTAATACCGCCATAAAAATCATCCGGCATCTTGATTACTTTTATATCCGGTAAAGATGTTTTTTTTTTATCTGACCTCCCGAACATAAATTATTTTTTATTTTTTACATTGATAGTAATAGTTTTAGATGAAGTGGCCGTAGAAGTGCTAACGCCAGCTGGTACATTAAAAAGTTTACCTGGACCTAGTGGATTATAGCCGTTGCGTACTTCGTCACCATCTTTATAACTATCACCGTCGGTATCGGGATTCAAAGGATTGGTTTTCCAAATTATCACTTCATCGCCATCACTCAAACCATCACCGTCCGTATCGGCATTGTACGGGTCGGTACCCAATTCTTTTTCACGCACATCGTCTAGACCATCTTTGTCACTATCTACTACTTCACCAAATAAAATTTTATCGTTGTTCATTTTGGTGGTAACATCGCTGGATGTTGGCGCGGAAAATGAAGTAGTTGCCACAACCGGTTCGGCTTTCTTTTCTTCTACCGGCAAAACAGGAGTTTTTTCTACTGTTGTAGTTTCGACAATTGGCTGTGATTGGACAACGGTATTGATATTAGAAACAGCCGCAGTTGGTTTATTTTGAATAATTTTATTATAAGCATACCAACCACCAAATATCACCGCCCCCAACACCACCGCTATGATCAAAAATAACAAAACCTTACCCAATATCGGTTGTTTCACTTCATACAGTGAAGGTGCAGTCATAGGAGCGGAAGAAATATTGGGCATAACATCTTTTTTCTTCAACAAACCAGCTCCAAGAGCATCTGGAGTTTTTTCTACTGCACCGGACGAGCTATCGCTTTCTACTCCAGCAAACATATCGGCTGGCTCGGTTGGTAAATTTGCCGGTGGATTGGTTTTGTTCATTTGATCATCAAACATATTTTTATAATTACTAGAGTTGAGTTAAAAAAATTATCTTTTTAGTTTGCCTGGACCGGCGGGATTGTATCCACGCTCTACTTCATAGCCATCTTTATAACCATCACCATCAGTATCGGCTTTGAGCGGATCGGTGTGATAAATTTTTATTTCATCACTGTCCATTATTCCATCGCCATCAGTATCGATATTATCCGGGTTGGTACCAAGTTTTTTTTCTTCTTCATCCGATAATCCATCCAGATCTTTGTCTGTTTGTCTGGACTTATCCAGCGCATCATCCAACGACTTCATCATTTCAATATTTTTATTTTTTTCTTGCTCGATTTTGATATCAGTTTGTTCAACTTGTTCAACCGGATTGGAAATAGTTTTTTGCGATTGAACAGTTTTTTTTCTAAATAATAAAAAAATACCGACTGACAAAACTATTGCCATCACCACTATTATTATAATATATTTTTTATTATTCATAAAGTCTATGGTGTAATTGTTGTATAATTCATTTTTATAAAAGTCCGAATACGATTTATCTCCTCAATAGTATTGTCTAATGTAGCAGGGCCATTCTCCAATGATTTAATATTAAATACATGCCAAAATTGAGCGGAACCATTATTGTCTGAAGAAAGTGCCTGAGTCAAATAAAAAGTTTTGACTGGACGTGCAAAATGTCTTGGATCAGAATCGTCTTCCGGCATATATAAATCTACCTTTAATTTTACTGAATTTTTTAAATTATATATTGGTTTAGCAGGTGTTTTCACATAAAAAGCAAAAGCATTGTTGTATACTGACAACTTATTAGTATCCACAGTAAAAGTTTTGACATTTATAGAACGATCATCTTTATAGCCATAACCATGATAATAAATACCGTTTGTTGAATTAACCGGATAATAATTTTTACCATCAACAACAATAATAACCGGAACTGCAGCTTTCGAATAATAATTAGTACCAGTAACAATAACCGGAACCAGAGTAGTATCTTGCAAAATAAACGAAGGTGCAGTAGTGCTAGGTATAGTAAAACCAGCATTAAACGATGCGTCTCCCACCCAACTAACCACTATGCGTACATGACGATTGACAGAAGGATATTGTTGGTTGCCGTTGCCATTGTAAATCACCGGTGACAAAACCAAGTTATATTTATCTGAAGTAAGACTGTCAAATACCGGAAAATCTATCAGGTGTTTGGCATTCGGGTCGGCATTTAGAGCCAACCGGTAAGATCTACTTTGGGAAGGATCTGAACAAACTGGATCACTATTAAGGGTTGAAGTACTCCCACTTCCACCATTATTAACCGGAGCGGTTTTTAGCAGAAATTTGTTGGAACTGGAACTAGGCATATAGTAATGATAAGCAACTTCTTCTTTGCTTTGATCAGGAGTGGTGTTTTTTTGCGAATATAATAAATCAATGGTGCCGTCAATAGAATAGTTACTAGCAGTAGTTGACGCCAACAGTGGGTTATTTGAAGTTGGATCTAAAACATTTATCATATATCCAGAGACTATTGCCCCACCATCTTTTTGACCACATTCGACACATTGATTACTAATAAAGCTACAATTGTTAATACAGGTTTTTGTACCAATTTGTTCAATTAATTTTGTGGAATCGGATGGATTTCCACCATTAAACAAAAATGTACTACTAGCATTCAACTTCAGATTATATTCTTGTATACATTTTGGAACTTTATAACCATTGTGAACTACATTTTTATTTAAAAAGAAATTATTTAAATTGTATATAGTCACATTATATGTTGAGGTAGCGCTAGAATACATCAGACCATTACTATTATCCACATCACACACCTCCGTACCATTTATCACCCCATCACCACAATATTCAGTTGCTTTGATTTGCTTGGTATTTTTACAACCGGCCAAACAATAGGTGCAGTCTTTGTTGTATCCTGGAGTACATGGAACACCAACTTTGGCACCAGTGTCACAAATTTCATCGGCATCTGGAACACCATTACCACAGCTACCGGCAGCAACTGGTTTAACCTCAACTACAGCAACAGGTTTTGCTTCGCAGAAATTTTTACCATTTTTATATAGATCATCAATTTCGTCAGCGGACAAAGCCCGACCAAATAGGTGCATTTCGTCAAGAAAACCTTCAAAATATTTAAATACTGCAGTAGTCTGGTTAGAATAAAAAGATGATCGACCAATAAATAAATCAAAATTATGATTTGCATTCCTGTTCTGTATACCATTGCTAAACCCTACTCCTACTTGTTTGCCATCGATATAAAAATTTCCTTTTCTAGGATTACCATTATCAACTGTCACCGCTACAAAATGCCAATCGAAATCATTGTTATCAAAAATAGAACTCGTATTTGACTGTGAAAGAGCCCACCCAGAACCAAACAACTCACCACCTGTGTCTAAAGATACTGTAGAAAAAAACGTTAGATTAACTATTTTTCCAGCGTCTTTCATAATAGAGAAACTAAAATCCCT
>JAVHOZ010000016.1:0-22544 GCA_036170335.1 Candidatus Magasanikiibacteriota bacterium
GTTCGTGGCGAACGTCAAAATGCTCTCGCTTTCCGCTGGATTATTGGTGCTGCCAGCAACAAAAAAGGCCAACCAATGTTCAAAAAGTTAGAGACTGTTTTAATGGATGCTCAACAGAACACCGGTGATGCTGTGAAGAAACGTGATGATGTTCATCGTATGGCTGAAGCCAATAAAGCTTTTGCCCATTTTGCTAGATTTGCAAAATAAAAATAGTTTCTCACTAATTTCTTCTAATTAATAACTCTATGCCTCGTGAATTTTCACTAGACAAAACACGTAACATTGGTATTGCTGCTCATATTGACGCCGGCAAAACAACTACTACCGAACGCGTGCTTTTTTACACTGGTAAGAAACACAAAATCGGCGAAGTACACGAAGGTGCAGCCGAAATGGACTGGATGGAACAAGAAAAAGAACGTGGTATTACTATCACTTCCGCCGCCACCACTTGTTTCTGGAAAGATCATCGTATCAACATCATCGACACTCCTGGACACGTAGACTTTACCGTAGAAGTAGAGCGCTCTTTGCGCGTACTCGACGGTGCGGTAGCAGTTTTTGATGGTTCTCAAGGTGTAGAACCACAATCCGAAACTGTTTGGCACCAAGCTGACAAATACAATGTACCTCGTGTGCCTTTTGTAAACAAAATGGACAAATTGGGTGCAGACTTTTTTATGTGTATGGATTCCATCACTGAACGTTTGTCAAAAAACGCTTATGCTATCCAACTACCAATTGGAGCTGATAGTACTTTTGAAGGATTGGTAGATTTGATTGAAAACAAAGCCTATCATTTCGAAGGAAAAAACGGTGAAAATATCGTTGAGATCCCAATTCCAGAAAATATGGTAGAACAGGTTAAGGAATACCGTGCTAAACTGGTAGAAAAAGTTTCTGAAGTTAGTGATGAAATGATGGAAAAATATCTAAACGGTCAAGATTTGACTGTTGATGAAATCAAAAAATCCATCCGCACTCTAACTTTAAAAAATCTTCTTTATCCTGTTATCTGCGGTTCGGCTCTAGCCAACATTGGTGTTCAATTTATGTTGGATGCAGTAGTAGCTTATTTGCCAGCTCCAACCGATTTGCCTCCAACTAAAGGTATTAACCCTGATACTGATGAAGAAATAGTTCGCAATCCGTCTGATGACGAACCATTCGCGGCTCTAGCTTTCAAAATCATGACCGATCCTTTTGTTGGAAAATTGGTTTTCTTCCGCGTATATTCCGGCAAAGTTTCTGCTGGTAGTTATTTACACAATGCTACTACTGGAGAACGCAGTCGTCTTGGACGTATTGTTCGTATGCACGCTAATCACCGTGAAGATGTAAATGACGTTTACTCTGGCGAAATCGCCGCTGCTATTGGTTTAAAAGATGTTACTACTGGTGACACTCTTTGCGATGAAGATCATCCAATCATTTTGGAAAAGATTATTTTCCCAGAACCAGTTATCTCGGTTGCTATTGAACCAAAAACAAAACAAGATCAAGAACGCATTGGCATGGCCATGCAAAAATTGGCTGAAGAAGATCCAACTTTCCACATCAAAACTGACGAAGAGACTTTACAGACTATTATCTCTGGTATGGGTGAATTACACCTAGATATCATTGTCGATCGTATGAAACGTGAATTCAAAGTAGATGCCAACGTTGGCGCGCCTCAAGTAGCCTACAAAGAAACTATTCGTACCAAAGCCGAAGCAGAAGGAAAATATATCAAACAATCCGGCGGTAAAGGCCAATTTGGACATTGTTACCTCACGGTTGAACCTCAAGAAGCTGGCAAAGGTTTTGAATTTGTTGATGAAATTAAAGGTGGGTCTATCCCTCGTGAATTTATCCCAGCTATTGAAAAAGGTATCAAAGAATCCTTAACTCGCGGTATTCAGGCCGGCTACCCAGTAGTAGACATAAAAGTTACAGTCACTGATGGTTCATACCATGAAGTTGATTCATCTGAATTGGCTTTCAAAATGGCTGGTTCAATGGCTTTTCAAGCCGCCTGCAAAAAAGCCAACCCAGTAATCATGGAACCTATCATGAAAGTAGAAGTAGTTACCCCAGAACAATACATGGGTGATTGTATAGGAGATTTAAACTCAAAACGTGGTCAGATTCAAGAAATGTTTGATCGCGGTCAAATGAAAGTAGTAAAAGCTGTAGTACCTCTAGCTAGTATGTTTGGATATGTCACATCTTTACGCTCTATGAGTCAGGGACGTGCCAGTTCTTCTATGGAATTTGGATACTACGCTGATGTTCCAGGAAATGTAGCCGCTAATATCATAGCTGGAAAAACAAAATAAAACACATAAGAAAAACACCTCTTTTTTGAGGTGTTTTTTTATTATTAAAAAATATACTTACTGCGTTTGTATAGACTAGTGTATACAAAAGTGGATAAGTATGTGGAAAACCACCTTATAATGGGGACAACTTCCTTATTTTCTAGTCAAACTCACCTATTTATTTGGCTAACTACCAAATAAATAGGATTTGTATAGACTAGTGTATACAAACCCTATTGACAAAACCACTTTTGTGTGTTATACTAATTGTGTAGTTCTTTCTACAACTTACATGTCCACTTCTCAGTGGATTTAACCCAACGAACTGCTTATTAGAGAAAGAGATTCACAACTGCTGTACAAATAATATTGAAGCGGTAGTGGTGAATCCGAACTTCTTGTCCGGTAACCTCAAAATTTTCTGCATCTGTTTGACCTTTTGTGTCAGACTTGTGCCTGAGGTAATACCTTCAAGCGGTCGGTGGGCAACACTGTCTTGATTAATGATTTTTCATCTTTACGATGACTACTCTGATCATGTACAGCGCCTTAAGGGCGAGGTCCTTAAAATTATTTTTATCGGGATACTACGCCCTTATTTTTTTTCTAAAAATTTTAGCTTGACTACATTCATTAATCTGTTATAATTATTTCATTGAAAATAACTTATCAATATGGCTAAAACCACTTTCAGCAAAGATTTTCTTACAAAAATAAAAACTCTTCTTCTAGGAGAAAAAGAAACTCTAGAGAAAGATTTGAATAAATTTGCTAAAAAAAATACCCATGTTTCCGGAGACTACAATAGCAGCTTCCCAGAATATGGAGACAAAGATGACGAAAATGCAGCCGAGGTGGCTGAATATGCTACCGAAGTTCCTTTGGAAGAAAATTTTGAAAAAACCTTGCGTGACAATGTTCAAGCTCTAAAACGTCTGGACGAAGGTACCTATGGAATTTGTAAATATTGCAAAAAACCAATCGATGAAAAACGCCTGCTCGCCCGCCCAACTTCCAACGCTTGTATAACTTGCAAAAAAGCCATTACCCAGGAAATTTAATATGCAACAAAAAGACCGCCAATTAATATTTTTCTTTGGTGGTCTTTTTTTATTTTGTTTAGATAGATTTTTAAAATATTTATCTCTCTACATCTACACAGACAAACATTTAATATTAAAAATTTTTGGTTGGAATCCTTTTGAAAATATTGGTATTGCCTTTAGTTTTCCTGTGCCTGTTTATATTACAAAAATTTTATCTGTTCCAATTTTAGTCGCCATAATATACTTTTTATTTTCTGACTTCATACAAAATAAAAATAAAATATTTTTAGGATTACTATTTCTTTTTTTTGGATCTCTTTCCAATCTTATTGACCGTTTTGTTTATGGCGCCACAATCGATTACTGGTTGTTTGGAACAGGAATAATAAATTTGGCCGATTTGTTAATCGCTTTTGGAATTTATTCATTATTTGTTCATAGGCGTTTTTTATATAAATAATTATGTTTGTCAAACTACGGTCAGCAGTCCCAATCGGATTGAACTGTTTGCCGGTGGAGGTAGAAGTTGACATCAACAAAGGCCAAACCAACTTTGGAATTATTGGCCTCACCGATACTGCCATCCAAGAAGCAAAAGACAGGATCCACTCCGCTATAAAAAATTCGGGATATAAATATCCTTTTAATTTTAGAATTTTGGTAAACTTAGCACCAGCCAATCTACACAAAGAGGGGCCGATGTATGATTTGCCGATGGCAGTTGGAATAATTTTGACTAGTATTAATATCACAAAAAATTATGACCTTTCTGACACAATAATGTTGGGCGAGTTGGCGCTGGATGGATCACTTCGACCGGTAAACGGAGTACTTTCAGTGGTATTATTTGCCAAAGAAAACAATATTAAAAAAATTATCATTCCACCGGACAACGCTCAAGAAGCTTCAATTATCGATGGGGTGGAAATTTTACCAGCCAATAATTTAAAAGAAGTTGTTGATCATATTTTGGAAGAGAAATTACTTGTTCCTTTTGTTAAACAACCGACCAAAATCCAGCTGGATACCTCTGGTTTGGATATGTCACAAATAAAAGGCCAGCATTTTGCCAAACGTGCTTTAGAAATTGCCGCTAGTGGCGGTCATAATATTCTTTTGTCAGGACCGCCCGGATCTGGCAAAACTTTGTTGGCTCGCACCCTGCCAACTATTTTACCAAGACTCACTGAAAAAGAAACTTTGGAAATAACTAAAATTTATTCTGTTGCCGGATTGTTACATGGCAATCTTATTGAACAACGACCATTTCGTTCGCCACACCACACGATTTCAAATGTGGCTCTGGTAGGTGGTGGAAAATATCCCCGTCCCGGAGAAATTTCTTTGGCCCATCGTGGAGTTTTGTTTTTAGATGAATTTCCGGAATTTAATCGTAATGTTTTGGAAGCCTTGCGGCAACCACTGGAAGATGGCACCATTTCAGTATCTCGCATTAGAGGCACGGTTCATTTTCCGGCTAGATTTATTTTGGTGGCCAGTCAAAACCCTTGCCCGTGCGGTTATGCCAGCGACCCGGAACAACTTTGCAATTGTTCAGCATCAATATTGTTGAAATACCAGAAAAAAATCAGTGGACCAATATTGGACAGAATAGATTTACATATTGAAGTCCCAAGATTAAAATTTAAAAAACTTTCTTCAGATGAATGTGGAGAATCTTCGGCCAATATTCGCAAACGAGTAGAGCAAGCACGTGCCACACAACTAAAGCGTTTTGTTAATACCAACATAATCACCAATTCAGAAATGGGAAATAGCGAAATAAAAAAATATTGTCAGCTGGATTTGGAATCACTCAATCTGTTGGGGGCAGCGGTCGACAAAATGCACCTATCAGCACGCGCTTACAATCGCATATTAAAAATAGCCCGTACCATCGCCGATCTGTCTGATGAAAAAAATATAACCATAAACCATCTGGCCGAGGCATTACAATTTCGAGTAAAAAATAATAACTAAACTTTTTGTTTATACAAAAAAAGCACTCACTGTGAGTACTTTTAAGTTTTGTACTTTTATATACTATCTATCTTGACTACTTTAACAGATTTTTCAATCAAATACACCTCAACCACCGCTCGCTTAACACCAAATTTTCTCACCTGGGCGCGCGGCGCATCCATCCAGATATCCATACGACCATAACCATAGCGGGCATTCATGCGATCATCTACAGTAAAAATCTTTTCACCATAAAGAGACGGGATTTTTATCTTAGTGCCCATTGGCAACCAGTTGGCAGCTATCATTCCATCATAAACACGCTTCCCAGAAGCTGCGATGAACGGATCGTCATCAGTTTGATCAGGAGTGCTGGAATAGGCTGTTAAAACGGTTTTTACTACTTTATTTGGAAGCTTAACACCTTTTGCCAAATGGACTAGTTTACCTTCTGAACTTTCGGCCACTGTTAGTTCTTTTTCTTTATTATTAGCCAATATATCAGCATTGGCAGTCATTGCCAGAGTAGGAAACATCACTTCTATCAACAAAACCCCTAATACTAGAGAAACTTTAATTGTTTTAAATTTAATCATTTCATTTTTTAGCTAATTTTAGCCACTTTCTGTCAATTAAAAAAGATATCTTATCCAAGATACCCCTCTTTCATAACGCCTTAGTGTAGCCCAAAAAGCCAGATTTGTCAATAGCCAATAGGCATAGTATAATAACAGAATATCTTAATCAAGAAGTTCATGAAAAAAATTTTAACATTAATTGGAGTTTTGGTTTTGGCTGGCTTTGTTTTTGGCACTGCTATAGTGATTTGGATTGGAAAAGATTTGCCAGATCCAAACCGTTTGAGTGACCGCCAAGTATCTCAAAGCACCAAAATATTTGACCGAACCGGAGAACATTTACTCTATGAAATATATCAAAACCAAAAAAGAACTTTGGTGGGATTAGAACAGATGTCGCCACTATTACCAAAAGCAGTAGTGGCCGTTGAAGATAAAAAGTTTTATGAACACAACGGAGTAGCATTGTTAAGTATTGCTCGTGCCGGTTTCAATAATCTTATTGGCAGAAAATCCGGTTCCGGCGGTGCCTCCACTTTGACCCAACAGTTAATCAAAAATACCATGGTTGGTAATGAGCGTTCTTTATTTAGAAAAATCAAAGAAGCGTTATTAGCTCTACGTCTAGAAAAAAAATATTCCAAAGATGAAATTTTAAAAATGTATTTAAATGAGGTACCGTTTGGATCAACCAATTATGGGGTAGAGGCCGCTAGCCAAAGTTATTTTCACAAGAGTGCTAAAGATATCGACTTGTCCGAGTCGGCCACCCTAGCCTCTCTAATCCAAGCTCCTAGTAGATATTTGAACAGTGTCGACACTTTACGCAACCGTCGTGATACAGTCTTGCGGTTGATGAATGAACAGGGATACATCACAGTAGAAGAAAAAACAAAAGCCCAAAATGAAGCGTTGAGAATTTATCGAAACAACAGTATCATGGATGCTCCCCATTTTGTATTATATGTAAAACAATTATTGGCTGATCAATTTGGAGAAAAAATAGTCGACGACGGTGGATTAAAAGTAATTACTACCATAGACTACGACAAGCAAAAAGCGGCTGAAAAAATTGTGAAAGAAAACGGTGATAAATTTGCCAAACAGTCCAATGCCAACAATGAGGCTTTGGTAGCTATTGACCCTAAAACTGGACAGATCTTGGCGATGGTTGGTTCGCGTGATTTTGAAAATGAAGAGATCGATGGACAATTTAATGTGGCTATACTAGGAAAACGCCAACCTGGGTCTTCTTTCAAACCTTTTGTCTATGCGGCTGCTTTTGAAAAAGGTTTTACACCAGACACGGTTGTATACGATACCATCACCAATTTTGATCAGCGTGCAAATGGAGATTACACCCCAAAAAATTATGATAATAAGGAACATGGTTTGGTAACATTCCGCAAAGCGCTACAAGGATCCCTCAATATTCCCGCTGTCAAAGTTTTATACTTGGTTGGCACTAAAGAAACCATTGATTTTGCTAAACGTTTTGGCTATACCACTTTTACCGGTGACCCGGGATTAAGTTTGGTTTTGGGTGGAGCCGAAGTAAACCTTCTCGAACACACCAATGCTTATGCAACATTAGCTGATGAAGGTTCTTATCATGTGCCGGTTAGCATTCTCAAAGTTACCGATCCAAAAGAAAACGTGCTTTTACAATGGAAAAAACTTCCTGGAACCGAAGCGGTAAAACCGGAAATAGCTGCCACTATTACCGGAGTACTTACTGACGATAGTGCTCGTGCTTTTATCTTTGGTAGAAATGGTTCGCTTACTTTACCAGACCGAGCAGTAGCCGCCAAAACCGGCACAACTAACAATTACAAGGACGCTTGGACTTTGGGCTATACTCCATCTTTAGCAGTTGGTGTGTGGGTGGGAAATACCATACCATCACCAATGAAAGGCGGGGGCAATGCTTTGGCTGGCTTGATTTGGAATCAATTTATGCGTGAAGCAACAAAAAACATGCCTGTAGAAATCTTTCCAACACCACCGCAAAACGATGCTACCAAACCTGTTTTACGAGGGGCTGACAATGGAATAAAATTAAAAATTAATAGTCTTAGTGGACACATCGCCACTACCTCCACACCATCATCGCTAATCATTGAAAAAACTTTTTTACCACCTCATGACATCTTGTACTACGTAAACAAAGACGACCCTCGTGGCCCAGTTCCTTCCGATCCAACTGCCGATCCACAATATGAAAATTGGGAAAATTCTCTTCGCAAATGGACACAAAGACAAAACGGTAGCGGACATGAGGTGTCTTTGGAAGAACCACCAACTGTCTATGATGATGCCGACTATAACCCAGAGCTTTCGCCACAAGTTCAAATAATTTCTCCAACCACCAACCAGATTATCGACGGTCGTCAACTAAATATTGAAATAAAAACAACTGCTCCTCGAGGAATCAAAAAAGTGTTTTACACTGTTGATAGTGAACAGGTTGGCTCTAGCGACCAGTTTCCTTTTGGTTTTTCTTATACCTTTACCAAATTATATTCCGAACGACATGTATTAAAAGTATCTGCTGTTGACGATCAGGGAAATGCCGGACAAGAGCAGGTGGTTTTCTTAACAAATATACCATATGATCCCGCAACATTTAGTTGGGTGAATGGAGAAAATTTAGATTTAACTAAAGAAGATTTTCCAAAAACAGTACAATTAAAACCGGTACTTTGGGAGGAAATAAAAAATATCAAAATCCGACTAATTAACTCTAAAGGAGTAACAAAAAATATTTTTGATTTTAATCACAAAGAAGACTCTTTGACTGACAGTGGTTTGCTGGAATTTACTTGGAAAAATTTTCCTGGGATTGGACAATACACCCTAAAAGGAACTCTCATTAATAAAAATGGTCAGACTGAAGAAAAAAGTTTGTTGGTTGAAATAAAATAATTAACTTAAATAAAAAAATACCCCAACTCTAAAATTGGGGTATTTTTTATTAATTCAACTTGGTCGAAATCAAAATATTGTCTCCAAATAATATTATTTTTGGTTTTTCAAACTGTAAAGCATCTTTTATAAATTTCACTCCACTTCCACCAATGGCACTTATCGAATTAGCACCACCGCCAACAATAATTGGCGCATGAAAAACGAACACTCTGTCTACTAATTTTTCATCCACAAACGTTCCTAACGCTTCACTACCGCCTTCAACAAAAACACTATTTACTTCTTTATCTTTTAAAATCCGCAATATGCTTTTGGCTGAAATTTTTACACCCGACAACTGACACACTTCAATTCCTTTTTGTAAAAATTTTTCTTTTTTTATTTTATTACATCGATTAGTCGTCAAAATTAGAACATTTTTATCTCTAAAAATTTTTCTTTCAAAAGGTATCTTTAGTTTCGCATCTAAAATAACTCGCAGTGGATCCTTTAGTTTTTTATCCCCTGCACCCAAATTGGGATTGTCCTTTATGACAGTATTTGCACCTACCAATATTGCCTGATAATGTCCACGCAATTGTCTGGCATATTTTCGTGCCATCTCATTGGTTATCCATTTTGAATCTCCGTTTGCGGTAGCGATTTTACCATCGAGTGAAGAAGCAAATTTTAAAACAACAAACGGTCTTTGTTTTTGGTGGAAAGTAAAAAATACTTCATTTAATTCACTGGCTTTATCTTGCAAAAAACCGTACCTAACTTCAATTCCAGCTTTTTTTAATTCTTCCACACCTTTTCCTGCCACCTTTTTGTTCGGATCCAAAGTACAACAAATTACTTTTTTTATTCCTGATTTGATTATCGCCTTGGTACAGGGCGGTGTTTTTCCAAAATGACAACATGGTTCTAAATTTACATACAATGTTGCCCCTTTTGTACTTTCTGTTGCATTGTTGAATGCTTCTATTTCAGCATGAGAACTGCCATATTTTTTATGATAGCCTTTGCCAATAATTTTATTATTTTTAACTATCACACAACCAACCATCGGGTTTGGATTCGTCCGCCCCAAACCTTTTTTAGCCAAAAAAAGAGTCTCTTTTAAAAACCCCAGCTCTCTTATTGATAAAATTTTATTATCCATATTTTATGGTAATATTTTAATTATTATATATTATGTAAAACATGTCCCATTTTTTCTTTTTTGTCTCTAAATGAAAATAGTCTATTTTGTTGGTCAAATCAATATCGCATCCTTCTTGATTTAGGTAAAAAATGAGGCCTGCACCCCGACGACCCACAAGTTTCATCTTCATGCAGCTACCAACCACAATCGCAACGTAGCGACAGCAGGGAGTCACCAGTGAGGCACTGAGAGTGAACACGCACCAGCGTTGGCTCTTGATAAATTTTACCCATTTCTAATCGGTAGTGTCGCTGGTGCAGTTTTGATAACTTTGATAATTTTGCTTTTTTTATGAAGAGGTTTTATTTTTTTATTTCATTCAAAACTGCAATCATAGACAAAGCAGTCACGGCCGCCTCTGCTCCGCGATTATCTTTAATTTGTGTGGATCTGTCTATTGCATCCTGAATATCATAGACTGCCAAAACTTCAAAAATTACCGGTATACCAAATTCTAAAGATAAATTCATACATGACCTAGCACATTCGTTGGCAATTAGTTCAAAATGATAAGTTTTACCTTTGTGAATTGCCCCAAAAGTGATTATAGCATCATAAATTTTTTTTTCAGCCAATTTCTTGACGGCCAACGGTATTTCAAACGATCCCGGTACTCTCACTATTTTTACTTGACTTGTTTCTACCCCTTTGCGATTCAAAGCTTCAATACAGTGTTTTTCTAGATTCCCAACAATTTCTTCCCAAAAGACTCCACTCACTATGGCGATTTTAATATCTTTGGTTGATTCCATATAAATTTTTTATTTATTTAAAAACTTTTTTAAATATTTTCCTAATATGTCTGTTTCTATATTCAGCCAATCGCCAATTTTTATCTGAGACAACATGGTATTTTCCCAAGTAAACGGAATTATGGCTACTGTAAAAAAGTTTTTATCTACAGAAACAACTGTGAGTGAAATTCCATTTAATGTTACTGATCCTTTTTTTACTATATAATCGAGAATTGGTTTGGAAGTTCGAATTTTTAATACTCGGCTATTACCAACAATATCTATTTTTTTTAGTTGTCCAACCCCGTCAATATGCCCCTGAACCAAATGGCCTGATAAAAATGTCTTTACGGTTGCGGGAAATTCTAAATTTACGACATCTTTGTCTTTTATTTTGCCCAAAATTGTTTTGTCTTGAGTCTCAGGTATCACTTCTACTAAAAAAGTGGTTTTAGTTGGTTTTGTTACAACTGTCAGACATACCCCATTAACTGAGATACTAGTGCCTTTTTTAATTTTGTTACAAAAAATACTTTTAGCTGAAAAAATAAAAGTTGAATTTTGTTTTTTTTCTAATTTCCCCAAATTTTCCACAATCCCTGTAAACATAAAAACTATTGCCTAATAGGCATCACCACATAAACAAAACTTTCATCATTGGTTGGAGCAAAAACACAAGGACTGTCGGCATTAATCATTTTAAGAGTGCTCATTTCTGATTTTATATTATTCAAACCATCCAAAACATAGCGATGGTTCAACATTATAGAATTGTCGTCTCCTTTTATTTCTGAACTTATTTCAGAATTGTATTCACCGGTCTGAGAAGAGGTTGAAAAAAGTTTTACTACACTTTCTTTGCTGTCAATTACACAAGAAATTGCGTTTACACCGATTGTGGTAAATAAACTGGCCATTTTTATTTCTTTGCTCATTTTGTTATTATCAAAAGTGGCTGAAGTTTTAAATTCCTTTGGAATTATTTGCGCATAATCAGGATAATTACCTTCTACCAAACGAGAAACAAGCTGAATATTTCCATAGTGCATAGCAAATTGATTTTCACCTACCAAAATTCTAACATTTTGCTCTTTATCTTCGTTGTCTGCCAGAGACAAAATGTGAATTATCTCTTGGGTGGTTCTACCAGGTACAATTATTTTAAATTCACCTTCGCCTTGTTGTACTTTGATCTTTTTCTCCGCCAAACGATAACTATCCGTGGCAGCTATTATCAATCCACTATAATATGGGGTGTTAAAACCAAAATACATACCAGATAATTCCGGTCTAATTTCTGATCTAGCCAAAGATGAAACTGTTTGTCCTAAACCATTTTTTAGTTGTTCAGCATTAAACAAAAACCCACTTCCAGTATTCACAGAAGGAATTACTGGAAATTCGTCAGCTGGAGTACCTTTTATTTTTGTAGAGGAACGACCACAGGTTATTATTAATTCGTTTTCTTTTAATTCCATTTCTATTTTTTCATCAGACAAAAGGTTTATAAATTCACTTAGTGTTTTAGATGGAACAGTAAAAGATCCCGGTTCGTCTACTTTTGATCGCACATGAGCAACTATGGCCAACTCTAAGTTGGTGGCAATAATTTCAGTTTTTTGATCGTCGGCCTTAATCAGTATATTTCCTAATATTGGAAGGTTTATGTTTTTGTTGGCTACACCCCCAACTATTGAAAGTGCTTTTGATAAATTTTCTTTGGTACAGGTTATTTTCATAATTGGGGACGGGTTACATTACTTAATTAAGTATATATATAAAATAATAATACTAATAAGGCGGTGGAAAGAGTTAATAAGTGGTTTTTTTATTTTTAATTAGCCAAAAAAAGTGTGAATGTTTTTTTAGGAGTTTGATGAAAAACTGTGTGGAAAAAATAGTATTTATAATTTTATTTTTTTTCTGTTGACAAGTGGCAGCTTTATTCTTTTTGTATTCACAACTTATTAACAATTTTTACACAACATTAAGCAAAGAAACAAAACTATTTTTATATATTATTTATGTATAAGCGTTGTCTGATCAACTCTAATTCTTGTTTTAGTTTTAAGTCGTTGTCAATTTCTTTGGTAATTTTTTCATTGGCATGCATAGCGGTAGTATGGTCGCGCCCACCGAGTTCATCGCCGATAGAAGGAAAAGACATTTTTAAGTCGTTGCGTAATAGATACATAATTATTTGACGAGGATAAGACAATTTCTTTTCTCGGCTTTTTCCACAAACATTTTCGGTAGAAACATTAAAAAAGGCGCAGACAGTTTCAAGTGTTTGTTGTGAGGTAACAGAACGTCTAGCTGAGGTGGAGTCAAAACTGGAGAGAATGGATTTTACTGATTCAGCAGTTGGAGCCATATTTTTTAGTTGGTGATAAGCGATGATTTTGTTTAAAGCCCCTTCAAGTTCTCTGATGTTACTTTGAACGATGGTAGCGACAGCATTTAAAGTTCTTTCATCTAAAATAAAGTTTTTTTCCTGGCATTTTTTACCCAAAATTGCCACCCTAGTTTCGAAATCAGGCGCTGAGACATCCACTATCATTCCCCATTCAAAGCGTGATTTAAGACGGTCTTCTAGAGCAGGGATGGCTTTTGGTGGGCGATCAGAAGTGAGAATTACCTGTTTGTTTGCCTGGTGGAGTTCATTAAAAGTATGAAAAAAAGATTCTTGACTGGCATCTTTTCCAGCGATAAATTGAATGTCATCGATTAGTAGGGCGTCAATCAGGCGGTAGCGATTTTGAAAATCTCTTGTACCGCCACTACGTAATGAAGTTATAAAATCATTGGTGAATTTTTCAGCGCTGACATACAAAATATTGGTTTGAGGATTTTTACGCAATAGTTCGTTGCCGACAGCTTGTAATAGATGGGTCTTTCCCAAACCGACACCACCATAGATAAAGAGTGGGTTGTAGGCTTCGCCAGGACGGTCAGCTACTGCTTTGGCGGCGGTGAAAGCCA
This sequence comes from Candidatus Magasanikiibacteriota bacterium, assembly GCA_036170335.1. Lineage (GTDB taxonomy): Bacteria > Patescibacteriota > Patescibacteriia > Magasanikbacterales > GWA2-37-8 > CAIOJG01. Next base: position 13,723 of record JAVHOZ010000016.1, read on the forward strand.
GTTCAGAACCTTTTCCAACTACGAAGCTGTCGAAACTATATTTTTGATTAATGGTAAAACCGGGGGTTGGTGCCGGTTGGTGACTTATTTGTTGGGCGTAGGATGGTGGTTTTTCGGTCTCTATATTAATTGAAGGAGGAGTTGGATGGCCGAAAGACTGTTCGACGACATTTTTGATGTTTTCAATCTTATATTCTAACTTTCTAATAGGCAAAGCTGTAATTCGTTCTAATGATTGAATTATTTGATGATGGTGTTTTTTTTCAATCCAAGCTTGATTAAATGTATTTGGAACACAAAGTATAACGTGTCCCTCCTGAAAAGAGACAATGCCGGTATTTTTGAACCAAGTGTTAAAATTTGCCTTGGAAATAGCTAATTCTAACTCCGACAGAACTGCTTGCCAAATTTCATTGTTGGTCATAGTTTGATTTTAAAACTTTTACGTTATTTTAGCACAAATTCACATCTATACAAACTCCACATATCAACAAACTGTGCAAATGGTGTGGATAAGTTGTTGATAGTGTGAATTATTGACTAAAAGTGACTTATATGATAATATATTCAGCATAATACATTAAATTAAAAGGTATGGCAACCAAACGAACTTACCAACCAAGCAAAAAACACCGTGCAAAAGCACACGGTTTTCTAGAAAGAATGTCGACCAAGAATGGCCGAGCGGTACTTTCCAGACGTCGCGCCAAGGGACGTGTAAAACTAACAGTTTCTGATGAAAAATCTGGAAAATTGTTAAGAAAAGCCAAATAAAAACAAACCCCTGAATTGAATCAGGGGTTTTTGTTTGGTATACTATCTAGTATTAGAGTAAATATGTATACAAAAGAAAATCATTTAACTAAGGTGCGTGACTTTAATTTAGTCTTAAAACATGGCTATTGGATAAATAGCCAGTTTTTGAGTTTAAAAGTGTTAGAATTAGCCAAAAACGAGAATCATTTTCCATCCACAGTAGATGTGGATAAGTTCAAAAAACAGCTAAAGTTAGCAATAAATGTTGGGTTGAAAGTGTCCAAAAAGGCAGTAGTGCGCAACCGCGCCAAACGACAGATAGTGGAGATTTTGAGAGAGGTGATGTCAAAAAATGGGATAGGTGAGGGGTACTATCTATTTTTTGTGGCGAAGCCAAACATCAAAGACAAAACCTTTGCTGAAATTAGCGAAGAAGTAAAAGTATTATTGACGCACGCGAAGGTGTTAAAATAATTTTAATATTTTTTTGTTTTTTTAATAAAAATTTAGAAAAATAAAATTTAGAAAAAATTTAAATAATTTTTATTTTATTGTGATGTTAAAAAAACTGTTGTTTTACACTAAAAAGATAACTATTTTGCCACGCTTGTTGATAATTTTTTTAATTTGGGTCTATCAAAAAACAATTTCACCTGATCATGGAATGATAAAAAATTTTTTCCCACATGGGTATTGTCGGTTTTATCCTAGTTGTAGTGAATATGGAAAACAAAGTATTAAAAAACACGGCCTAATAGTTGGAATATTAAAAGCCGTGTGGAGAGTGATAAGATGTAATCCATGGAATGATGGTGGTGTGGATTTGCCTTAATCAAAAATTTCTATTGTTTTGTTCTTGCTTGTCGCCCCTGAGGCGATTTTTATTTTGCTTTTTGGTTTGTCAAAATAATCGGCCAGTAGTTTTATTAGGGCTTCGTTGGCCTTGCCGTCGACGGGTGGGGCAGTAAGTTTTATTTTGAGAGTTCCATCAGCCATTAGACCGACCACCTCATTTTTTGAGGATCTTGGTAAAACACGTATTTTTATTTTTAACATATTTTTTTCGCCAGTTAAATATATCCCCACTCGCTCACAGTAAAAATATTCGCTATATTTGCGACTCGTTACGCTCTGGCTCTGAACTCGCCTGCAAATATTAGTTCATATTTTTAATGTTCGTTCGGAGGATATATTTAACTGGCTCTAATATTTTTTAATATAGCCAAATCTTCGCGGACTTTATTATCTTCCGTCTCCAAGTAAAAATTTATATTTTTTAATCTTTTGTTTTTTAGCAACGCTTCAAAACCGGCTTTGCCAATGAGACCTTCTCCGATATGTTCGTGACGATCTTTGTGACCGCCGAGTTCTATTTTGCTGTCATTGCAGTGAGACATTTTTAGTTTTTCTATGCCAATAAGTTCATTAAACTTTTTAAAAGTTTCTTCTACTGCCTCAGTGGTACGAATATCGTAACCACTTGCAAAACCATGTTGAGTATCATAACAAACACCGATGTTATATTTTTTTAATTTTTTGTTATTAATTATTTTGGCAATTCCTTCGAAGGTATCGCCGATGATGGCGCCAGCACCAGCAGAAATCTCAATTAAAAATTCAGAGCTTCCTATATAGTCGTCAAGCATTTTGTCTAATCCATCCACCAGTTGTATCAGTCCGGCTTCTTCACCGAGATCTTTGTAACTTCCCAGATGAGCCATAACATAGGAAGCGCCAAGCAACGAAGCACGTTCGAGTTCTTCGCGCACTACGGTGATCGAACCATGTTTTATTCGTGGATTGGCACTGGCAAAATTGATAAAATATGGAGTGTGCACGACCCATTCTTTTAGATTATATTCTTGGCACAAACCTTTAAATTCATCAGCGATTTTTTTATCCAATGGAGCGATATAACCACCCTGAGGAGAACGGGTGAAAAATTGAAAAACCTCACAACCAAGGGTGTGAGCATTTTTTGGGGCGTTTACCAAACCGCCCGCCACAGAAACATGTGCACCAAAATACATAAAATTATAAGTTAGTTAGCCGGTTGTATTTTATCATTTAAATAAAAAATATCCAACTATTAAATTGGATATTTTGAGTATGTGTTTATTTCAAAATCTTTTCCTTCAACCAAGCAATCACTTTTTTGTTTTGAATTGTAGCGGCTAAAGTGTCTAATACTTCCGGACGTTTTAAAGCCTCTTCTACTTTTGAATCATTTTTGTAAGTAACTCGGATGTTTTTGATTTCTTTTTCCAGTTCGTCTTTTTCTACTTTGATATTATTTTCTTTGGCAATTTGACGGGAGATCAGGGCGGCTTTTACGCGAGTGAGGGCGCGTTGCGCAAAATCGTCGGCAATTTCTTCTTCAGTTTTCTTTAGATCTTTCAGGTATTTTTCAAATTCGATACCTTGTTCTTGTAAACTATTTTTTAATTCATAAAACATTTTTTGTTTTTCAGATTTTATTAAAACATCCGGCACTTCACTAAACTCACTGGCTAAAATTACTTTTTCTAACAATTCGGCCTCGATGCGTTGATCTTCTTTATTTTGAGCTTCTTGTCTTAGATTGGTCATCAAAATTTCTTTTAATCCCTCAACACTTTTTTGACCAAGTTTTTGTGCTAGCTCGTCATTGATCTCTGGATATTCAATAGAATAAACATCATTTACTTTGACATGAAAATCAATATTTTTTCCAGCCAAATGTTTTTGATAGTGTTCGTCCGGAAATTTTAAAGTAAATTCTTTCACTTCATCTTTTTTCATTCCCAGTAATTGATCGGCAAAACCAGGGATATAGTGCTTTTCGCTGAGATAAACTTGGTGTTTTGGAGCTTGACCACCTTCAACGCCAACTTTGTCAATAAACATGTTCATCGCAACCTCTACTTTATCTTCTTTTGTTGCAGGGCCTTCTTTTATCACTTCTTTGGCTTGCATTTTGCGCAAATTATCTAACATATCGTTAATTTCTTTGTCGCCAACAACTACTTCTTTTTTCTTAGCGTCAATTTTTGTTATGTCGGCTAATTTTACAGAAGGTAGTAAGGCGGCCACAGCTTTAAAAACAAAATCATTTCCTGGAGCCATTTTTTCAATCGTAATTTCCGGCATACCGATAATGTCTAATTTTTCTGCGATAACAACCGAGTAGTAATTTTTTTCAACAATAAATTGTAGGGCTTCTTCCAAAATTTTAATTTCACCAAGACTTTGTTTAACAATATCATAAGGAGCTTTGCATGGTCGGAATCCATGAATAGCGGCACGTTGAGAAAGTCGGCCGGCAGCCGCTTCCATTTCTTTTGTATAATCGGCAGGGACGACAGTGATAGTTAATTCTACCTGAGATTTTGGTAGTTGTTTTAAAGTGTGTTGCATAAAGAAAGGTTAAAATTTATTGGTGAATAATACCCCGAATATTGAGTAAAGTCAATATTAAATATAAAATAAGGCATTAAAAATCTCGACTTTTCAGCCGAGATTTTTAATTTTTAGATTTCCGTTTGCATGGGAATGACAGTGATTATTTCAACAATAGTCCAACAATCAACAAAGCCACAATATTGGCTACTTTAATCATCGGATTGATAGAAGGTCCGGCAGTGTCTTTGTATGGATCACCAACAGTATCACCGGTAACAGCGGCCTGATGAGCAAAAGATCCTTTGCCACCGTAATTTCCAAGTTCAATATATTTCTTGGCATTATCCCAAGCAGCGCCACCGGTGGTCATAGAGATGGCCACAAAAATTCCAGTGATGATTGTGCCAACAAGTAAACCACCAAGAGCTTCGATGCCCAAGAAATATCCAACAGCAATCGGTACGAGCACTGGAATCATAGATGGAACAATCATTTGACCGATTGCGCCTTTGGTCACGATATCTACGGCTTTACCGTAGTCTGGATGACCAGTACCTTCCATAATACCAGGAATTTCTTTGAACTGACGACGAACCTCTTCAACTACTTGGCCAGCAACCTTACCTACAGATTCCATAAGCATAGCACCAAATAAATATGGCAACAAACCACCAATAAACAAACCAACTAAAACTTTTGGATCGTTGATTAAGAATTTGTAGGATTCAGGAAGTTTGTGGGTGAAGTCGGCAAACAAAACCAATGAAGCTAGGCCAGCAGAAGCGATAGCGTAACCTTTGGTAACTGCTTTGGTTGTATTACCAACAGCATCAAGCGGGTCGGTAACATTGCGCACGTCTTCGGATAGTTCCGCCATTTCAGCAATACCACCGGCATTGTCAGTGATAGGCCCAAAAGCGTCAATAGTTACTATAATACCAGTTAAAGATAACATACTAACAGCAGCAATAGCGACGCCATACAAACCAGCCAAATAGTGAGAACCCATCATCGCCGCCATAATCAAAATCACTGGAAGAGCGGTAGATTTCATGGAAACTGCTAAACCGGCGATAACATTGGTACCATGTCCGGTTGTGCTAGCCTTAGCGATATGTTGAACTGGAGAATATTTTGTTGAAGTATAATAATCGGTCAGAGCAACCATTAAAGCGGTCAAAACTAAACCGATAATAGAACAGATAAATAAATTTTTTACACTATAACCAATTAAACCACTCATTAGCCATTTGGTAGCTGGATAAAAACCAACTAAAGCGATCAAACCAGCGGCCATCAAACCTTTGTATAGTGCTTTCATTACATTTTTATCTTCACCCAAACGGATAAAGAATGTTCCTAATATGGACGCGACAATAGAAATTCCTCCAAGTACAATTGGGAAAACGGCTACTTTGTCGTTACTTGGGAACAATAAACCACCTAAAATCATAGCAGCGATAGTGGTAATTGCATAAGTTTCAAATAAATCAGCAGCCATGCCAGCACAATCTCCAACATTATCACCGACGTTATCGGCGATTACTGCTGGGTTGCGTGGATCGTCTTCAGGTATGCCTTTTTCTACTTTACCTACCAAATCTGCACCAACATCGGCGGCTTTGGTAAAAATACCACCACCGATACGAGCAAAAACAGAAATTAAACTACCGCCAAACCCTAAACCGATTAAAGCGGAAAGGTCATGTGTTAAATAATAAAAACCGGATACACCGAGTAATCCAAGTCCAGAAACCAACAATCCAGTAACTGATCCACCTTTTACTGCGATATCGAGCGCTGGTTTGAAACCTTTTTTAGCGGCTTCGGCGGTACGAACGTTGGCTTTGACTGAAATCAACATACCAATAGTACCAGCCAAACCAGAAAATACTGCCCCAACTACAAAACCAAAAGCAGTAACCCAATCAATAAAAAGACCTAATAAAAGAAAAACTACGACCGCTACGTAAGCAATTGTTTTGTATTGACGAGCAAGATAAGCTTTGGCGCCATCTTGGATAGCGCGAGCGATGGATTGCATGCGATCGTCGCCAGCTGGTTGTTTGAGCACCCAACGAATAAGCACTCCGCCATAAGCAATAGCGATAAGTGCTGGTAAAATTCCGCCTAACACTATAATCATAAGTGTCAAAATTAAGATTTAAATTCTAAATTAAGAAGCAACAATGAATGGTCACAAGGTTGCCTTGACCCATATCTTATGATAAAATAGCTCAACCGTCAAGGTATGAAATACAGTATTTTATTAAAACTTTTGCGCTTTTTAGTGTATATTAAGCGATTCTTCTGGTGGATAGGTTCCACCGTCTTTTTGGCGTTGGCTGGGGTTTTTGGCAAAATTTACCGTTTTTTTGCCTATATTGGGTTTAAAGTCAACCTTTACTTAAAAAAAATGGGTATTGGTGGTAGCTCTGGAGCAATTGCGCGCAATATTATTCAGCCGATAATTTTTTTATTATTATTTATTATAGTAATGCCTCAAACCAAACTATTTAGTCAAAAGAGTGTTTTTTTACCAGGCCAAAAAACATTGGCCTTTAATTTATTTGGTGAAACCGAAGATTATAGCTTTGAAGAAGTCGCAGCCACACCGACTCAAACAAATCCTACCCCAGCTTATAATTGGCGCGCTGGAATTATTAGTGCCGAGAATATCTCCAGCCAAGCAGAGACTGTTATTTATGATCAAGATTTGGCCGGGACATATGCTGGTGGGATGATGATAAATAAACCACACATAATGACGGGAAGTGTGAGTAGCGGCGGGTCTGGTCGCAAACAAATGGTGGAGTATATTGTAGAGTCTGGAGATTCGCTAAGTAGTATTGCCAATCGTTTTGGGGTAAATGTGGCGACTGTGTTGTGGGAGAATGGATTAGCACTTAAAACAAAATTAAAATTGGGTCAAAAATTAACTATTCCGCCAGCTAGTGGCGTGATGCATATTGTTAAAAAAGGCGATAATTTATTAAAAATTTCAAAATTGTATAGTGCTACGGTTGATGATATTGTTCATTTTAATAATTTGGATGAAAACGGAAAAGATTTGCGCATTGGTGAAAAAATTATGATTCCAGGTGGTGTAAAACCAGAAGTAAAAGTAGTTGTTGTAAAAACTAAAAATGGCAAAATAGTAAAAAATGGTAAAACGTATATTACTGAACAGGAAAGTTATGGTGAAATTATTCGCCCGCCTTCTTCTTCTCGAGCTCCTGGAGCATCTGGATTTGTATGGCCGTCTGGTGTACATATGATTACTCAATATTTTGGCTGGAAACATCATGCTATCGATATTGCCGGACCATTTGAAACTCCAACTTATGCGGCGAAGGCTGGTACGGTCGAATTTGCTCAATGTGGTTGGAATCGTGGTTATGGTTGTTATGTGCAAATTGATCATGGCGGTGGTGTGAAGACTTTGTATGGACATCACTCTCGTTTGTTGGTGTCGCCGGGCGAATATGTAGAAGCTGGGCAAACCATTGCTTTGATGGGAAACACTGGAAATGTTCGTGGACGTACGGGTATTCATTTGCATTTTGAGGTAATTGTAAATGGAGCGCGGGTGAATCCGTTAGGGTATGTGAGATAAAATTATATTGTAAAAATAAGATTATTTTGTTAATAAACAATCTTTTAAAAAATGGGGAAAAGAGATGTCCTATTGGCTTGGATTTTTGTATGCCGACGGGAGCTTGGAAGACGCGAGCTATTTACGAGGAAAATATTTGCGTGCAAGTAGTATAGACGAGGAACTGATTGTTAATTTAAAATTTTTTTTAGAAGCAAAACACCCAATTGTGGTTTTAAAACCAAAAAATGAAAGAGAAAAACCTAGATTCTTTATTAGAATTGGAGACAAAGATTTGTATAAAAGCTTATTAGAAAAAGGGGTTTATTCAAACAAGTCTTTAGTTATGAAATTTCCAAAAGTACCAGAATTTTTTTTATTTCATTTTGTTCGAGGATATTTTGATGGCGATGGGTGTGTCTACCTTGAAAAAGCAAAAGGTAAAACCAAAAAAGAAATTATAAAAAAATTAAGCACTATTTTTACTTCAGGCTCAAAGGTTTTTTTGGAAGAACTAAAGAGAAGATTGGAAAAAAGTTGTAAAATAAATGGACATATTTATAATAACAGAAGTGCTTTTCAATTAAGATATAATACCAAAGAAAGTATTGAAATTTTTAAAAATATTTATAAAATACCAAATAGCTCGTTTTTAAAAAGAAAAAAAGAAAAATTCCGTGAATATTTTAAATTAAGATCAAGCAAGATTGACAAACAGGTCAAAAAAATACTATTATATACAGACTTTGGTACTGTGGCCAAGCAGTAAGGCAGAGCTCTGCAAAAGCTCTATGCGTGGGTGCAATTCCCACCAGTACCTCTAAACCCTTTTTTTGAAAGGGTTTTTTATTGCTCAAAAAATGGTTTAAGGGTAAAATAAGGACATTAATAATATTTATGACAAAATTTGTAATAATTGATGGCAACGCCATTGTGCATCGGGCTTATCATGGGATACCGCCAATGCATACGAAAAATGGAGTGATGGTAAATGCGGTCTATGGTTTTACTTCTATGTTGCTTAAGGTTTGGAAAGATATCAAACCGACACATTTGTGTGTCAGTTTTGATGTCGCTGGTGGAACTTTTC
>JAVHOZ010000017.1:0-5239 GCA_036170335.1 Candidatus Magasanikiibacteriota bacterium
TTTTTTGTAAGTCCTCCAGAGTGGTTGCTCCTTCCAGAACCGCTTCTTCGATATCGTGATCAGTGATGTGTAGATCGGCATCAATAACCTTTGAACCGGCGGTAACAATACGGGTGTGCTGGCCAGTTTGACGGAAATAATCGTTCACTGCGGCTTGTAGAGCTTTATCACCTAATACAGAACAGTGAACTTTGCGATCTGGGAGACCGCCTAATCTAGTTAAAATATCTTGAGGTTTTATTTTTAAGGCCACATCGATTGGCATACCGCCATTTTCTACTATCATTTCACTCAATGCTGAAGTAGAGGCAATAGCACTGCCACAACCAAATGTACGCCAACGACACTCCACTATTTTTTCGGTTTTAGGATCGATATTTAACCACAAAACCATTTCATCTCCACAGGCTGGAGAACCAACGCGCCCCATTGCATTGTGTTTGAATTTTTCTTCCTCGCCATAGCGCATAAAGTTACGGGGATTGAAAAAATGATCTTTGACAGTGTCGGTATATAACCAACCACCACCAGTAGTGGAACGAATATCCACTGGTTGTTTTAGGTCAGTGACTTTTACACTTTTTTTAGGCATATAATTATTTTTTGTATTTAGCGTGTTTTACGTTTCCCATGTTTACTGGACTGATTTCACGCAATTGTTTAATAACATCCGGTAAATATTCCATCATATATTCAATATCTTTTTTGGAATTGCAATGTCCAAAAGTAAAGCGAAGACTGCCATGGGAATATTCATAAGGTAATCCCATGGCGAGCAGAACATGAGAAGGATCAAGCGATTCACTGGTGCAAGCGCTACCAGTGGAACACATAATGCCGTATTCATCCAAATAAAGTAACATCGCTTCCCCCTCGACATCGATAAAAGTGACATTCAAATTATTTGGCAAACGTCTATCCCCCATCTCCGGTCCGTTTAATTTTAATTTAGGAATTTTTTCTTGTAGTTCTTTCCATAAAAAATTTCTCAGTTCACCTACTCGTGTGGATTCTGATTCTATTTGTTGTTGAGCCATTTCAAAGGCTTTGGCAAAACCGACAATGGCTGGAACGTTTTCTGTACCGGCGCGCAAACGACGCTCTTGTCCACCACCGACGATCAATGGTTTCAAACGCGTACCACGACGCACATAGAGCATACCAACTCCTTTTGGTCCGTACATTTTACTGCCATTTACAGTCATTAGATCAACGTGAAGTTTTTCCACATCCAAATTGATATAACCGGCCGCCTGACAAGCGTCGGAATGAAAAAAAGGATAAGGGGTATTATTTTCTTTGCGATATTTTAAAATTTCACGACCGATATCGGCAATCGGTTCGATAGTGCCAACTTCGTTGTTGGCGTACATTATCGAAATTAAGACGGTGTCGGGACGAATAGCTTTGACCAGTTCGTTCACGTTTACAAATCCCTGTTCATCTACTTTTAAATACGTTACTTCCCAACCTTGTTTTTGTAAATCTTCAAGTGGATGTAAAACTGCATGATGTTCCACGGCGGAAGTAATGATATGCTTACCTTTACTTTCGTGAGCACGGGCGATGCCATAAATCGCCATGTTATCCGACTCACTACCACCGCCGGTAAAAATAATATTTTCCGGTAATGCGTTTACTAATTTGGCGACAGTGCGACGACTGTCGTTTAGAACGCCGTTGGCTTCTCTACCTTTGTGATAAAGTGAAGAAGGATTGCCATAAACTTCAGAAAAATATGGCAACATGGCGTTGACTACCTCTGAAGCGCAATAAGTAGTGGCCGCGTGATCCAAATATATTTCACGTTTTATTTTTGGTTTGATAAACATAATTAAATATCGGTCAATTTTACCTCATCTAGAATTTTTACAATTTTTTTATTCAATTTACCCATTTCAATTTTTAATTCACAGGTTTTTGCCGGATTGCAACAAAAAATTTTTTTTGATTCATCCAAACAACTTAAAATACAACATTTACCTTCCATGGCTTCTACCACTTTTCGTAAAGTAATTTTTTTAGGATCAACCTTCAGCTGATACCCACCAGCAACCCCTTGATGAGCGTCAATAATTTTTGCCAAACGTAATTTTCTGGCAATTTTTTGTAAAAATAAAAAAGAAATTTTGGTTGTTTTGGCAATCTCGTTTAGTGATAGTACATTACCTTTTGATTTGTTTAAAACCTTTAACATTTGCAGTGCATAATCGGTTTCGCGGCGAATTGTGAGCATATTAAAAAGGTAATGTGTAATTTATGTTTTTTATGGCGAGGTTACCATTGGCCGTAACTGGTTTGTCAGTAGGGTCAAAATTAACGGCAAATGGCAAAATTTCACCTTTTAAGTTTTTATAAAATAATTGTTTGTTTTGGCGACCAAAATCATATATATCTTTGGTAACTTTTACATCTTGTTCGCAGTATTTTTTTATTTCATCTAGTTTTCCTTCGCGCCACCAGCGTACCGCTTGTAAGCCGTCGGCACTTTTAGTCACATTGTCGAGTGTGGCTTCAGCGATAGAAGCCAATTTTAATCGAATTCCCAAACTTTCTTTTACTTTTATTATGAGATCCAGATGTGGTAACAGTAATAGGTCGCCTAAATAATAATTATTTAATACCGGCAAATCAAAATGTTCACTATTGAAACCAATTATTCGTTCTGCTTTTTCTAAAATTGGCCAAACTTGATTAAGCTCACTTTCTAAAAAGCTATAGTAAGTGTTGGTGTCAGATCTCCAAAGAGAAATAACCGATACTTTTAATTTTTTAAAATCATTATCAACCTCGGCAAAAGTATTTTGGGTTTCGATATCAAAGACTACTTCGTAGGACATATTTAATAGGTATGAATTACGTTCATCATTGTATCAAATTTTTTATTTTATAACAACCTTTTTTATCACATACCTATATGGTATGTGATATAGATAGTTTTGTCAATAGTGGATAAATCCAGTCTATTTTCAAGAGATAAAATATCCTCAATTTTTGCCTTGGTTTGTGGGTGTTTGGCAACAAACAAACTGCAACAATCTTCATACGGTCGATTGGAAATTTCCAATGTTTCAAGTTTGCGTGCTGATAAGACTATTTCAGTTTTATTACTTCCAATCAAAGGACTTAATTTTAATATTTCGACAGATTGATAAACAGCAGTGAGGTTTTCTAAAGTTTGGGAAGCCACTTGCCCAAGCGAATCACCGGTGATTAAAGCCTGACAATTTTGTTTTTTAGCAATATTTTGTGCGATCTTGAACATTATCCGTCGTGTCATAAGCATACGATAATCGGCAGGCACATTGATGACAATTTGTTTTTGCCAGTCTGCAAACGGCACAATGTGTAAATTTATTTTTCCATGATAGCGAGATAATACTTGTGCTAAATCCATTATTTTTTGGGAAACTTCTTCGGTTACTTGAGTTTGATTTTGAAAATGTACCAATTCCACTTCTGCGCCTCGGCACATCATCTTGTAGGTAGCGACTGGGCTATCTATGCCACCAGAAAGTAAACACATCACTTTCCCAGCGGTACCAACAGGCAAACCACCTGCCCCACCAATTTGGTTACCATAAATTATCGCTCGTTCACTAGCAATATCTATGTTGATAATTAAGTCCGGGTTTTTAAGTTTTACTTTGTAGCCAAATTTTTTATTCACTTCGGCGCCTAATTGTTTTTCTATTTGCAAAGAATTTAAAGGATAATGTTTGTCAGAACGTTCGGCTTTTATTCTAAAAGTTGTAACATTATTTCCCCAACTATAGTTAGTTATCACTTCACTTATTTTTTCAATATCTAATTCACTGGTAAAAGCAACTGCAAAATTAGCAACGCCCGGCACAAGGGCCAGGCGCGCTATTTCTAATTCTTTGAAGTTCTCTATCCAAATACCGCTTTCTATTCTAGTAACTTTTGTATCAGTGAATAAATCACGAATATTCTTTTTCAAACACTCAATAAAAAATTTTTGATTGTCGCCCTTGAGAAAAATTTCATCAAAATGGGCAATGATATTCATAACTTTATAAGTAATTTTCAATCGGTTCTAAAGTGGATTCAGCACTGTTTCGTTTTTTAATTTCGACAGATTGTTTTTCAATAGTTTTTTTACTAACAATCATCCGTATTGGCAAACCAAGCAAGTCAGCATCAGCAAATTTGGCACCGGCAGTGAGGTCATGACGATCGTCAAATAACACTTCAACCCCACGAGAGCTCATTTTGTCGTAAATATTTTTGGCCATTTCAAAACTTTCTTCTTCTTTGCCAAGTACGATCAGATGATATTGAAATGGGGCGACAGATTCTGGCCAGATGATACCTTTGTCATCATGAAAAACCTCCACCAGTGTCCCCATAATTCGACTTGGTCCCATGCCATAGCAACCCATCTCTACTATTTGTTCTTGACCTTCGGTGTTGGAATATTTAAAACCAAAAGCATCGGAAAATTTTGTTCGTAATTTAAAAATATTTCCGACTTCAATGCCGTTTTTTTCTACCAAATTCACATTGCCACATTCAGGACAAGTGGTTTGTTCGGCGATAATTTCTTTGTTAATAGCAACGTTACATTTTTCACAAGTATAAATAGTGTCTTCACCCACTGCACACAGAGTTTGAAACTCATGTGAGTAGCGACTAAAAGCACCGCCAGAAGCATATGTCAAAACAGTGATTTCACCCAAACCTAAACGAGAAAAAATCTTGTGGTAAGCTTTTTTTATCATTTCGTAATATTCATTTAAACTATTTTCATCGGTATGAAATGAATACAAATCTTTCATGTTAAATTCACGTCCACGCAAAATACCGGATTTGGCACGAGCTTCATTGCGATATTTGTTTTGAATTTGAAAAACACCAAGTGGTAAATCTTGATAAGAAAAAACAAATTTTTGAACAAGTGGAGTAACTATTTCTTCGTGAGTTGGGTTCAGCACATATTTTGTACCACCGTGTCCTTCAGACCGAAACAAAACGTCCATATTATCACGACCGGTTGTTTTGTAACTTTCTTCTTGAGTGAGAGATGGCATGAGAATTTCATTGGCCCCAACAGCCAACATTTCTTCACGAATGATATTTTGAATTTTTGTTAAAACTCTCAAACCCAGAGGTAGATAATTGTATATTCCTGCCATTTGTTTACTAATAAATCCACCGCGGATTAAATACTGAGCATTAACACTTTCTTCATCAACTGAGACAGCTTTGCTGGTTTTGC
>JAVHOZ010000018.1:0-5163 GCA_036170335.1 Candidatus Magasanikiibacteriota bacterium
AAAACAGCATTTATATGAAATAAAAATATTATACTATTTCTTTGTAGTCTTCTTCGCGTAAAGCCAAAATCAACGGTTCGAGTTCACCATCTAAAATTGTGTTGATGTTGTTCCAGTTTTGATGGATACGATGATCGGTAATACGATCTTGAGGAAAATTGTAAGTACGGATTTTTTCACTGCGATCACCGGTACCGATTTGAGATTTGCGTTTATCGGACATTTCTTTTTCGTGTTTTTCTCTTTCAATTTCATAAAGACGAGAACGCAAAACTTTCATTGCTTTGTCTTTATTAGCAGTTTGAGAGCGTTCGTCTTGGCACTGGACAATAGCGCCGGTTGGAATATGGACAATACGCACGGCCGAGTAAGTGGTATTTACACTTTGACCACCATTGCCACCGGCACAAAAAGTATCGATGCGTAAATCTTTGGCTTCAATTTTAAATTCTATTTCATCGATTTCCGGCATTACCGCTACAGTAGTAGTAGAAGTATGGATGCGTCCCGCTTTTTCAGTATCAGGCACGCGCTGTACACGATGTACGCCCATCTCATATTTTAAATCTTTGTAAACATGTCTACCTTTTATGGAAAAAATAACCTCTTTGTATCCGCCAATACCAATACGATTGACATCAATTAATTCCACTTTCCAGCCATTTTTTTCGGCATAACGTGAATACATACGAAATAATTCCGCGGCAAATAAAGCGGATTCGTCACCACCAACACCAGCGCGGATTTCAACGATTACATTTTTCTTGTCCATTGGATCGTGGGGGCGGGTGAGTTCGGATAGTTCGGCTTCCAGAGCAGCAATTTTAGTTTTTAATTCTTCAATTTCAATTTGAGTAAGCTGTTTCATCTCTTCATCAGTTTCAGCTAGCAACATTTTTTCCGATTGGGCTAAATCTATTTCTGATTTGTCCAAACCAAAAATTTTGTCTTTGACCATTTGCAGTTCGCTGTATTCTTGAGACGCCTCTTTAAGTTTATTTGAATCATTAAGAATAGTGGGGTCTTGTAATTCCGCTTCAAGTTTTAAATATTTATTTTTTATGTCGATGTATTTTTGAATCATATTATCCAGTATATATTAAAAAACAGACCAAAGCAAAGAATGCAAAAAATGGTCTGTCTTTAGAATTGTTAGGCTTTGGCGGCTTTTTTAGCGATTTTTTTAGCGGCGGAGGCAGCTTTTTTTACTTTTTTACCTTTGCGAACAGCGGCAGCGGCTGAAGCTTTGCCAGCTTTTTCTTGGTATTTTTCTACGCGACGAGCAGTGTCAACAAATTTCTGTTTGCCAGTATAAAAAGGATGACATTGATTGCATAATTCTACGCGGATTTCTTTCATAGTACTGCCCGTGGTAAAAGTCTTGCCACAAGCACAGGATACTACACAGTCTTCGTTATATTCGGGATGGATCTTCTTTTTCATAGTGTTTATGATTGAGTTTTAAAATTGTAATAATTAAAAAAGATGGCTTTTCTTAATGGCTGGAATTATAGCAGATAATCTAAAAAAGTCAATACTTGACTATTTGGCCAGGTTGTTATATAATCCGACCATCTTTTAATCACTCATTCGTTCATTTTTTTCCTCCCCCGACCACTCGGTGGGTGAGAGCGAAGAGGCAATAACCCCCGACTTAGTCGGGGAGAACAAGGAAATATGTCACAAATCCCATCCATGATGGAATTGCTCAAGTCTGGAATGCACTTTGGGCATCAGAAATCTCGTTGGCACCCGAAAATGAAGCCTTATATTTTTGGCGTTCGTAATGGTGTGCACATTTTAGATTTGGAACGCACAGTAGAAGAATTGCAAAAAGCTTTGGATTATGCCAAAAGTTTGGCTACAACCGGAAAAGTAGTTTTGTTTGTTGGTACCAAACGTCAAGCGCAACCCCTTGTAAAGGCGGCCGCTGAAAGTTGTGGCATGCCATTTTTGACTGAACGTTGGATCGGCGGTTTGCTTACCAACTTTGACGAAACAAAACAACGTATTAAAAAATATAAATTGTTGAAGCAACAAATTGCTAGCGGTGAAATTGAAAAATATACCAAAAAAGAACAGCTTGATATAATAAAATCTGTCGCCAAGATGGACAGATATTTGGCCGGTTTAACAAATTTGGAGAAAATGCCAGACGCCATGTTTGTTATTGATATGCGTGTTTGTAAGACTGCTGTGAATGAAGGTTTGCGTACTAATGTGCCAATTATTGGTGTGTGTGATACTAATGTAAACCCAGATCAGGCTACCTATATTATCCCAGCCAATGATGACGCAGTAAATTCTATTAAAACAATTTCCAATTTGATTGCCGAGGCTATCAACGAAGGAAAAGCCGATTGGGAAAAGAACAAAATTACAATGGAAAAAGACTTCAAAAAAGCAGAAGTAAAAAAAGTTACTTTTGTGGAAAGTAATTCTTCTGGTAAATCTTCTTTGGTCAAAGCTGCCGCCGCCAAACCGGTTGTTAAAAAAGAGCGCCGCGCTATGACCAAGGAATCTAGTATATAAATGTCATTCCCGTGAAAACGGGAATCTAAGAAAATTTAAAAAAAAGATCCCCGTTTTCACGGGGATGACGAATAAAATTAATATTATAATTATTATATGGCCATAACAGCAATTGACATTGCCAAACTCCGCGCTTCAACGGGCGCTGGTATGATGGATTGTAAAAATGCGATGATCGAAGCCGAGGGCGACATGGAAAAAGCCGCCGACCTTTTACGTAAAAAAGGTATTTTAAAAGCTGCGAAACGCGCCGATAAAGTTGCTAGTGAGGGTGTAGTGGTTGCTTATTTGAGTGGTGATAGTAAAACTGGTGCTCTAGTAGAAATAAATTGTGAAACAGATTTTGTATCTGGCAGTGAAGATTTTATCCAATTTGCTAAAGCGGTAGTTGAAGTGGTTGGAAAGGAAAAACCAGCTGATGTGACCGCTCTTACAGCTATCAAATTAGCTACTGGAGAAACAGTAGAATCAGCTGTCAATGAACTTGGATTAAAACTTGGTGAAAAAATTTCCATTCGAAGATTTGTGTGTTATCAGACCGATGGTTTGATAGCTACTTATTTACACGGCAAAAAGATTGGTATTATGTTGGAATTGCAAGGTGGAAACGCTACTGTTGGTTCGGATGTAGCGATGCATATTGCGGCGACAAATCCAAAATGTATAGATCGCACTTCTATTGACCCGGCTTTGGTAGCCAAAGAAAGAGAAATTTATACCGATCAACTCAAACAACAAGGCAAACCGGAAAACATGATCGAAAATATTTTGAAAGGAAAACTGAATAAATATTTTGCGGAAGTTTGTCTGGTAGAACAGCCATTTGTCAAAAACGAAGACATCAAAGTAGAAAAATTATTGGCTGACAATGGTGCTAAATTGATACGCTTTACTCGTTTTGAACTTGGTGAAGGATTTGAAAAAGTGGTAAAGAATTTTGCGGATGAGGTAAACGAACAATTGAAATAAAAATATTTTAAAAAGAGTCGCAATTCAAACGCGGCTCTTTTTTTATCCACATGGTTTTTAATATAATTTATTTAGGTGTATACTATAATTATTATAAAAAATATTAAAGAATACTTTTTGTGTTCTTTAATAAAAAATTTAATTTATTTTATTAACTCAAATTTTTCTATGTTTAGAAAAAAACTCGCACTCCTGCTTTTGCCGATAGTTGTCGGTGTTGGTTTGGGTGTCTTTTTGTTTAATTTATCTCCGGCCAATGCCGACGTGACCGGTGTGGCAATTTCCGATATTGATAATGTCGGTTATGGTTTAAATGGCCAAGATTTCCAAATTACTTGGACTCCAGGTTCTGCTCCATCGGGATATATGTTTACTCAAATGTTTATCTTACCAAGTACCACGGCTTTTTCTTTGGATACTCTCAACACCGCTTGTGGTGGTGAACAGTGTATGCCTCTAGGAATGTTAAACTCTTACAGTATGGCGACATGGACACTGCCAATGTCAGCCATAAAAGATAGTGCCGGCAATAATTTTGTTACCAACACTCAATATGTTGCTTGGGTATTAGTTTCTTCTACTGTACCTCAGTTGGTTTCTTCTTCTCCGATGAATAATCTCGCTTTTGATATTCCCGCAGATAATACTCCTCCAATGATTATGCACATGAGTGTAAATTCCGCCAAAGCCGGTTTGGTCGGTTATGTTTATGCGTTAGTAACTGATGACCAAACCCAAACGTCTGCTTTTGCCAGTCCTTCCGGACAGGTTTTTACCAGGTTGTTTTATAAAACAGGAGCGGATTGGATCACTGTAAATGGATCTCATGTTAGTGGTACACCCAATGTTTTTGAATATGTTATTCCTTCCAATATTATTGGTAGCAATGGTAACACGGTTGAATATTATCTAGGGTCTAGAGATGCTGCAGGAAATGAAAGATGGTTTTGCGCCAACCCTCAAGCTACTTCCGCAGCTCAATGTCAAATCGATAAATTTATAATAAATGTTGTAACTATTAGTCCTGGAGTGTCACTTGCTGGTAACATTAAATCTAATGGATTAAATGTAGCCGGTGTTTTTGTTTTCGCCGCTGGTTTTGCCGGTAAAGGAGTGACTACCACTGATCCTGGTGGAGCATATACTTTATCTTCTTTGCCTGCCAGCAATGCCTTTGATATCACAGCTGTAAAAAATAATTATTGTCAGAATTCTCGTTTTGAATCGGTGGGTACGACCAATAAAACCGGTATTGATGTCAACATTAATTTTGGGGCATGTCAAATGTCCGGTACACCAGGTAGTAGTGGTGGTTCTCCAATGGTGGTTTTTTCCGGCCCTCCAGATGGTATGCAAAATGTGCCGACTAGCACTGGCTTAAGAATTGGTTTTAATCAACCAATGGATGCTAGTACTATAAATGAT
This sequence comes from Candidatus Magasanikiibacteriota bacterium, assembly GCA_036170335.1. Lineage (GTDB taxonomy): Bacteria > Patescibacteriota > Patescibacteriia > Magasanikbacterales > GWA2-37-8 > CAIOJG01. Next base: position 4,927 of record JAVHOZ010000018.1, read on the forward strand.
AACGATCCAACCAATGTTGGAAGTCATGTGTATGTGACCAATCAAAGCGGTCAAAAAATGGCTGGTACCGTGTTGTACTGTGAAACTCCAAATTCTAATGCTACTTGCCAACAAAATTTGTTTCCAATGGACAATAATACTATTTTATTTGTTCCTCAAAATTTGGTAACTGGCACTATGTATACGGTGGTGGTGGACGAATCGGTAAAAGGTAGTAATGGTCAGTCAGTACAAGGC
>JAVHOZ010000019.1:0-5109 GCA_036170335.1 Candidatus Magasanikiibacteriota bacterium
AAAATAGCTTTTTTTTTGTTCTTCTTCGTTGATAATATTTCGATTGCGCGCCGTTCGCATTTCGAAGTGCATCTCCTCTGACAAATAATGCACTAAACGTTTATTCCATGGAAAATAAAACCATTGTCCGCAATCAGACAAAGTTTTTCCTTGAATATGTTTGTTCAAAAACTTTTGCCAGTCATTTTTATAATTTAAATCAAAACGAAAACGCGGATTGCAAATTAAAAATAATTCTTTTAATTGTTCTTCATAAGTATCTAAAATATTTGCCGGCTCTACTTGTTTTTTGTATTCCAACAAGGACACACTATCTAGAAAAATTGGTTTTTCAGCTACAGACATACTATCAAAATAATTATTTAATTACCCACTTTTGTTTTATTCCCGGTTTAAAATATTCAGGATGTTCAAATGGCAAAAAATTTACACTAGGGTGAGCGCGTTCTCCAAGCAGTTTAGACAACTCACGAAATTCTGAACTTTTTTCTAACAAAGCGGCAAAAATTTCTTCTTTTACTGTAGTGTGTAAATGTGTCGGTAGTTCAATTTGCGATTTTAATTCCAAAGTGATTTCCAAATATTGATCTTGTTTTTCAGTAAATTTTGTTTGTAGAGTAAATTTACCGGTAATATGTTTTTGCAAATGATCTTTTAACAAAACTTCACGAATGATTTGAGGATAAATATTAACTCCATAAATAGTAGTGGACAAATCCATACGTTCAAAAACATACACAAACGGCAATTGATGCCAGTGTGGCAACAAACCACGATCGCGCGCTTCTTTTTCCAAATCAATACCAAAATTACCAAATTTATTTTTTAATTTTTCATAGCTACACACGCCACCGCGATCACCAATCGCATAACGAACCAATGGAATTGAATTGTCTCCTGTCAATAAAAGTTGGCCATCAGATTCCTCAAAATTGATAAAAATTGGATTGTATTGAGCTACAGTTGGGCTTTTTGGCCAATGTTCAAACAAATTTTCAAATAAAGATTGATTTTGGTTGGCTAATCGTTTTGCTAAAATACCAGGGGTTGATTCGGCAGCCATCGTACCAATATCAGCACTACCATAAATATGCAAAAAATCCGTGAAAATATTTAAATCCCCTACTCGCCCTACTAAATAATCGCGAAAATTTTCCGTAAAAGCTTCAGCAGCCATTATAAAACGTATTTTTATTTTTTTTAAATCAACGCCATTTAATTCAGCTTCATCCAACAAATCTTTTATAAATGGCGGATAACCAGCTAAAACAACTTCACCATATTTCGGTGCTAAATCACGCAACGCTTTAAAAATTTCTTTTTTATTAATCCCAGGAGTAATAATAGAAATTGGTTTTTTACCATTACGAGCTATTATTTCAAAAGCCTGATATGTGATCAGACCACCTATCCAAATTCCCATACCAAAAGTCACTATTACCAAAGTTGAACTGGCAGTTCCTTGATCATAAAATTGTTGATGCGTAACAGCTGACTGCCAGTCAATTTGATGATTACGGGGAAAATAAAAAGGCGCGCCGGTCGAACCGGATGTAGAAGTAAACACTAACGGTTTGTCGATTCGCCCGTCCCAACATAGAGCTTCCAAAGGATACTGCTGCAAATAATTTTTTTTATCAGTAATAGGCACTGACTGAAAATCTAACCAGGTTTTTATTTTTTCACCATCAATACCATTTTTGGATAAAAAATCTTTATAGGCCGGAACGCGCTGGGCTGTTTTTTTAAAAAGTTTTAAAGTATTTTTTTGTCCAATCATTTCCCAATACAAAGAATCTTTTTCTTTGATTTGATTCAGAATTTTTTTAGTTTGGTAATTTTCAAAAATTGAAAACATATTTATTCACCAATTTTATCAATAGCAAAAAGTCGTGCGGCCTGTGTTAACCCCAAACCAGATTGTGAGCGGTTGAAAATATTATCAACCACTCCATCTATACAATTTTTAATATCCAACAAAATTTTTTCTTCTGTCACTCCCACTCCTGGTTTCATCAAATAACTAAACACTCGCGCCATTCCGCAGTTGGCCACAAAATCCGGAATCACACTGATCTGTTGATCTACCAATTCACTGACTACTTCATCGCTAAAAACATTATTAGCCCCACAGGCAATTACCTTTACACCGGATTGTTTTAAATTTTGCCAACGCATATTGTCCAAAGTATGCGAAGTGGCCGCCGGAATAAAAATATCATAATCCAAAAATTGATCACTAAATTTAATATCACAAACCGGTTTGGTCATAAGCTCTCGCACATCCAGACCATTGGCTGAAAAAATTTGACCTTCTTTTTCAACTATACCAACAACTTTTGCTCCCAACTTCTGCGCACAATAAGCGGCCGCTCGTCCAACATTGCCAAACCCCTCGACCACTACTTTTTTTCCATTGAATGTATCGTTGATATTTTTATAATAACCAATTAAAGATTCTACCACCCCATAACCGGTAGCCACATCAGAAATAGTAAAATTTAACTGTTTTAAAAAACTATCATTTTCAATTTTTAAACTAACCCCTTGATACAAATTTTTTATTGATTGGTCTTGCATTTCTGGGGATTCGTTTTTATAGTGTCCACGCACAATCCCTTCTTGAGGATGTTCAATCCCATAATTTTTTAAAATAGGCATTACATCATGCAACAAATCCACATTTTGATCACCGCCAGTTCCATATACAGTTTTTAATTCTTTCAAAATATATTTATACCAACGTGCTAAAACCGCTTGTTTATCTTGGACATTTTTAAAATCATAATCAATGCCGGTTTTTGCACCGCCAATTTCCGGCCCAGAAATGGCAAATTTAATAGCCATAGTTTTGGCCAATTCAGTCACCTCTTCTTGAGTGCAACCAACTTTCATTCTAGTGCCGCCCCCAGCTGCCCCACCGCGCAATGACTCAATCACTAGCCAGCCTTTGGCGGGAGAAAAATTATCCTGCCATTTGATGACTATTTCCGGTGGACGTTGTAAAAAATTTTTTAATTTTTGTTCCATATTGTTAAATATTTTTTCCTACTGCTTCTTCTATGCTTTTAAAACCATCCTGTCTGAGTAATTTCACTAAACCCAAATTGATATTTCTTATAGCTAACGGTCCACCATAAATAAAACCAGTGATCATTTGCACTGCGCTAGCGCCAGCCTTTATTTTATCATAAACATCCTGTGCTGAAAATATTCCGCCAACTCCGATAATTTTCACTTTACCATTTGCTCTTTTGTATAAATGTTTAATAATATCTAAATTTTTATCACCGACTAATTTTCCGGAAATTCCACCGGGGTGATTTAATTCTTGCGCGCTGCTAACCGGGGTTATACTAGAACGATTTTTAATTAAATTTGTAGAAATAATAGCCGTAATATTATTTTGAATGCAGATATCAACGATTTCATCGTATTGATCTGTAGTCATATCAGGACCAACCTTTATAAAAATATCAATTTTAGAATTTAATTTATTTTTTAAATTATTTATTTTTTCGGTTAATTCTTTGATAAAAGAAACTTGCGCAAACAGGTCACAATTGGCCACATTGGGGCAACTGACATTTAAAGTAATATAATCTGCCAAAGAAAATAATTTTTCAAAACTATTGACATAGTCATCGGTCATCTCCGTAATAGCTAAACCGGTAGTAGAAGCGATACTAAGGCCTAAAGGAATAAAATGATTTTTTATTTTTTTTATTTTTTCCACTACTAAATCTACACCACAATTGGATAAACCATAATACACTATCAGGCCTTTATCTTTTGGAATACGCCATAAACGAGGTTTGGGATTGCCGGGTTGTTTTTTGTTGGTAATTGAGCCGAGTTCCGCAAAACCAAAACCAAGCATTGAATAAGCCAAAGGTGCCGTAATATTTTTGTCAAAACCGGCCGCTAGTCCAACTGGGTTATTCAAACTGATTTTACCAATTTGAGTATGCAATACTGTGTCAGATACATTCAAATAATTTTTAATAATTTTATAAACTGGAAAAATATTGCTTACAGCAGACAGACCACCAATCACAAAATGGTGGATCTTTTCCGGATCGGTTTTAAACAAAATCGGACGTATTATTTTTTCGTAAAACATAATTTACATTACATCTACCGTTTTAATAGATAAGACAGACAAACAATTGGCTAATACTTGTTTTGTCGCCTGACACAAAGCTAGCCTAGCAATCACTAATTTTTTATCATTACTATTCAAAACACTATGTTTAGCGTAAAAATTGCTAAAGCTTTGGGCGACATCAAAACTATATTTAGTTAAAACTGATGGGTTGTAATTATCGAATGTTTTTTTTAGAACCTCGCCATATTCACCAAGCAATAAAACTAATTGCTTTTCTTCCACCTCTTTTAATAAATCAAAATTGGATGCAGTCTTTTTCATTTTTGATTTACGTAAGATACTATTGATGCGCGCTATCATATATAAAATATATGGACCGGTAAAACCTTCAAACTTCGTCGCCATACCAGCATCAAAAATAATAGTTTTATTAGCCTCGTGTTTTAAAAATTCAAATTTAATAGCCGCTAAAGCAATTTTTAAAGATGAACTCTCCAATTTCTTTTTACTCCAATCAACGTGACGTTTTTTAGACTCTTCTAAAACTTTTTCATAAACTAAATCACGGACATCCTCATATAGGACCACCTTACCGGTACGAGAAGACATTTTACCTTCCGGCAACATTACCAAGCCATACCCAATGTGCGTCATTTTGTAGTGATAACCAGCCAGTTCTAAAATTTTAAATAATTGTTTAAAATAAAAATTTTGTTCACTACCGGTGAGAGTAATACTTTCAGAAATATTTTTATATTTTTTATTTTTGGCTACTGCCAACCCCAAATCACTAGTAAGGTATAAACCGGCACCATTGCTTTTACGCAACAGAGCGATGTCTAAATTTTCGGCAGTTAAATCCAAAATAATCGCCCCGCCCTCACCAACGGTTGCTATTTTATTTTTTAAAAGTTCATCGACAATTTTTTGGCCGGCATCTTTGACGTCTTGTTCGTAAAAAGTGTAATCCAATTTCAAACCCAATTCTTTGAAGGCTTTAT
>JAVHOZ010000020.1:0-1055 GCA_036170335.1 Candidatus Magasanikiibacteriota bacterium
AAACCTTCTCGATTTCGCAGGATCTACAAACGGCAAATATCCTACAGTATATCTTATTTCTGTGGGATCATTTATATATGGCATGACAATGTATGGCGGAATAAACGACATGGGAGTTCTCTTCAAAATAAAATCCGATGGAACAGCATATACTAAACTACTTGATTTTGCAGGTGCATCAAACGGTAGTCATCCAGAAGGCTCACTTATTTCTGACGGATTTTTTTTGTACGGAATGACAGGTCGAGGTGGTGCAAATGATAATGGAGTAATATTTAAATATCAAATCTCTCCTTCGGGTATAACTGAGAATAATATGATTCCGCCTTTATATATATATCCCAATCCCAATGCTGGAATATTTAGAATTGAAATGAATGAGCTGCAAAAAAAAGTTCAATGTTCTGTTTCAATTTACAATGTTCTTGGAGAAAATATTTACCAATCAGAAATCAAAAATCAGATGCAAGAAATTGATTTGAGCAAACACCCGAATGGCATTTATTTTATAAACTACAAAACAGAAAATGGTACGACAATTCAAAAAATAATCATTAATAAATAATTTCCATGTGACTGTTGTTTATTTTTACAACACCAGTGTTTGCAGACTTGTAGACAATCACGAAAAAAAATATTAAATACATATTACGACCGTAATTTATTTTATGAACTTTGTTTTGCGGCCGTTATGCTGTGACGAATTTCTAATTCGGCAGAAAAGTAAACATACGCCCAACATCACCTAAGTTACATGGCCGTTTATAGTAAGTTTCATCATTTGAGTTCGCTATGAAAATAGGTCGTGGCAAAAACCTTTCACAGCGGAAGAAAATTATTTTTTATTTGGTTTTTGCCACTTGTAATTTTATAATTTCGTTTTACGAAAGCGGCCACGTCACTTAGCCTCACGTTGGGCGCAAGTTTAGGGAAAAAACACATCGTGGACAGACAAAGAATTTGTAAAATACTTTTAATGTTGCAAAATAAAAGTGGAGGTGGCAAAGCCGTTTTGGCTATCCCTAATTTGGCACATTTGTTTTTTGCCCGAAACA
>JAVHOZ010000021.1:0-5000 GCA_036170335.1 Candidatus Magasanikiibacteriota bacterium
CAACCTAATTAAATTTGTTTGGATAGCCACAAACTGCGTCGTCAATACAGTATTGGCGTTTCTCAACCGATGAATCAATCAGGTGAAACGGTGGTAGAATTTACTCCCACTGAAAAGGGAGATTTGTGGGTAACTTGCAGTATGGGAATTCATCGCGCTACTATTCATGTTGTTTAAAAAATATGTATAAAACAAATTTTAAAATTACAAATTTAGATTGTGAAGCCTGTATAAAATTAAGTACTATGGCTTTAAAAAAAATACCCGGGATGCAAACAATAAATATTGATTTAAAAACCGGTTTAACGGAAGTGATGTCGGACCAAGAGCTAAATTGGGAGGATATCAAAACTAGTTTGACGACGGTAAATAAAAATGTTGAAAAATAAAATATATTGTATGAAAAAAGTACATCTCAAAATTTCTGGCATGCACTGTGGTTCATGCGAGAAAATAATTGATGCAGAGCTGGCTGGAGTACCGGGAATTATTTCTAGTAAAATTGATGCTGTCGCTGGACACGGAACAGTAGAAGTAGAAAATTCAGTTGAGGAAAGTGCGATAGTGGCGGCTATAAAAGTAGCGGGGTATGATGCTGAGATTTTAGAAATTGAAAAACCGGAAGCGATTGAGAATCCGATCATCATGGAAAAGAAGTTTGTAGATAGTCAATCACCTTTTAAAGTAAAATTGGAATCTTCAACTGTGGCTGATGGCAAAATCAGTACCGTTAATGGTGGTCCAAATTTTACCGGAAAAATTACTCAAAGCAAAAAGGGTGAATTTGAAATTCCACAAGGTCGAAATGATTTGGATAAAATTGTGCAAAATTTATTTGATTCTTCTAAAGTTGGACAGTTATTTGGAATAATTACCGGAGATGCCGGTCAGACCAAAACTTCACAAATCGATCACTCTATGCACAATTTGCCGGCAGTTGCTTCCGCATCGGTAAAAAATAAAAGTGGTGATGAAAGTATAAATTTAAGTTTGGGCGGAATGCACTGTGCTTCTTGTTCATTACTGATTGAAAAAAGTTTGAAAAAAGTTCCGGGAGTAAAACAAGCTAACGTGAATTTTGCGGCCGAAAAAGCGCGAATAATTTTTGATTCGACTAAAGCTAGCGTTGATAATTTTATTAAAGCGGTCAAAGATGCCGGTTATAGCGCGGAATTATCCAGTAGTGATCCGGAAGTTGATCGTCAAAAAAAATCTCAAGAAATTAAAGCATTAAAAAATAAGTTTTGGTTTAGCTTTGTTTTTAGCGTACCGATGCTTTATTTTATGATGTTTGATTTTTTTGGCTTTTGGCCCGGACGAGCAGTGATGCCGTATGTCGGAATCATTTCTCTGATTTTAACTTTTCCAGTCCAGTTTATTATTGGCGCTGGATTTTATAAAGGACTTTGGAGTGGTTTAAAAATGAAAATGTTCAACATGGACAGTTTGATTGCGATTGGAACCAGCACGGCCTTTTTTTATAGTTTATGGCAGTTTATTAATTATGTATTATCAAATAAATCCATTATCGGTTTAGGTGGCACAAAAATTCCGGAACTATATTTTGAAACAGCGGCCTTCTTGATAACTTTTGTTATTTTGGGCAAATGGTTGGAAGCTCGCGCCAAAGGTGGAACTTCGGAAGCAATAAAAAAATTAATGGGCATGCAACCAAAAACCGCTCGCGTAATTCGGGATGGTCTGGAAAAAGATTTGCCACTCGATGAAGTTATAGTTGGTGATGTGGTAGTGGTTCGCCCGGGAGAAAAAATTCCAGTAGATGGAGAAATCACCAAGGGAAATTCCAGTGTCGATGAAAGTATGTTGACTGGCGAGAGTATTCCGGTAGAAAAAAATGTTGGAGATAAAGTCGTTGGTGCGACCATAAATAAACATGGAAGTTTTGAATTTAAAGTTACCAAAGTAGGGCAAGAAACTGCTTTGTCGCAAATAATTCGATTGATTGAGGATGCCCAGGGAAGCAAAGCACCAATCCAAAATTTGGCGGATAATATTTCCGGTTGGTTTGTGCCGGCAGTTTTAATTATTGCCGCGATTACTTTTGTAGTTTGGTTTTTCTTTTTGGGAGCTGGTCTAACCTTTAGTTTGATGGCGTTCACTTCAGTGATTGTGATTGCTTGTCCGTGCGCGCTTGGTTTGGCAACACCGACGGCGATTATGGTTGGTACTGGCAAAGGGGCGGAATACGGGGTGTTGATTAAAGGTGGCGAACCACTCGAAGCGGCTTGTAAAGTAAAAGTAATTGTTTTTGATAAAACCGGCACTCTCACCAATGGACAACCGGAAGTAACTGATATTGTTCCGGTTGGCACGCATGATGAAGATGAAGTAATTATATTTGCCGCCGGACTGGAAAAAACTTCAGAGCATCCATTGGCGGAAGCAATTATAAAATATACCCAAGAAGAAAAAATTTCTTTTTCCGGTGCAACAAATTTTAAAGCGATTCCCGGTCATGGGGTTGAAGGAGTAATAAATGGTAAAAAATATTATTTTGGTAATAGAAAATTGATGACTGATGTTGTCAAAATAAGTGTTGAAAATATTGATCGCAAAATGCGCAAGCTAGAAGATAGTGGCAAGACTGCGATGATTTTGGCCAATGAAACTGAAGTAATGGGGTTAGTGGCAGTAGCCGATACAATAAAAGAAAGTTCGTTGGAAGCGGTGCAACAATTACAAAAACGTGGTTTGCAAGTGTATATGATAACCGGTGATAATCGTCGCACGGCCGAAGCAATTGCCAAACAAGCGGGTATAAAAAATGTATTGGCCGAAGTTTTGCCTCAAGACAAAGCGAATGAAATTAAAAAACTCCAAGATCAAAAAATGCGTGTGGCGATGGTCGGTGACGGCATCAATGATGCACCAGCTTTGGCTCAGGCGGATGTTGGTATTGCAATGGGATCAGGCACAGATGTGGCGATGGAAACTGGGGGGATTGTAATTATTAAAAATGATTTACGTGATGTACTCACTGCGATAGATTTGAGCAAAGAAACGATGAGCAAAATAAAACAGAATATGTTTTTTGCACTACTATATAATGTGATTGGAATTCCAATTGCCGCGCGCATCTTTGTTTCGCTTGGTCTGGTTCTGAAACCGGAATTAGCCGGACTAGCGATGGCCTTCAGTTCGATCTCAGTGGTTTCCAATTCATTGTTGCTAAAAAATTTCCGCCCTCGAAAACGCAATTGGTTTTCCACGGTTGCTCCGGTAATTATGGTTCTATTCTTTACTTTTATATTTTTACAGTTTGGCAGATTGAGCGGAATGAAATAAAAAGCTTTAAAACAAGGGCTTAATCGCCCTTGTTTTTTAATTTTCCTTGTGCTAATATAAACACGCCCAAATCAGGTTCGTTTTTGTTTAATATAGAGATGTTATGTCATTTTTTACAAAATTATTTGGTGATCCAAACGCCAAAGCAGTCAAAGAAATAATGCCAATTATTGAAAAGATAAATTCTTTGGAAGTAGAGATGGAAAAATTGTCTTTGGAACAATTAAAAAATAAAACAATTGAGTTCAAAGAACGTTTGACCAAAGGTGAAACTCTAAACGATTTATTACCGGAAGCGTTTGCAGTCGTGCGTGAAACTTCCAAACGGGTCACCGGCATGCGTCATTTTGACGTTCAACTTATCGGCGGTATCGCTTTGCATCGCGGACAAATTTCAGAAATGCGTACCGGTGAAGGAAAAACTTTGGTGGCCACTTTACCAGTGTATCTCAATGCCTTGTCCGGACGTGGTGTACATTTGGTGACGGTCAATGATTATTTGGCCAAACGTGATGCAGTTTGGATGAGTCAAATTTATGATGCACTCGGTTTGTCTGTCGGTATTATTCAACAACAATTGGTTTCTTATAAATACAATCCGCACAAATTACAAATTCTTGATGAAAATGGACAGGACGCCATGAGTGAGGGTGGTTCGATTGATAAAGAACGCGATGCCAAAGGTGCCTACAAAGTTGAATATGAATATTTAGAAACTTGTAGTCGCAAAGAAGCGTATGCTTGTGATATCACTTATGGTACCAACAATGAGTATGGTTTTGATTATTTGCGCGACAACATGGTGGGTAGTTTGGAGGAAATGTCCCAGCGTCCGTTTTATTTTGCTATTGTCGATGAGGTTGATTCAATTTTGATTGATGAAGCACGCACTCCTTTGATTATTTCTGCTCCGGCTGAAGAAGCGGCGGATATGTATTACAAGTTTGCCGACATTGTGGCGCGAATGGAACTCGACGTGGATTATAATGTTGATGAAAAAATGCGAGCGTCCACTTTGACTGAAGTGGGTTTGAAAAAAGTAGAACAAGCATTGAATGTAGAAAATATTTACGCCGAAGGTGGAATGACAATGGTGCATCACATCGAACAGGCTTTACGCGCGCGCGCCTTGTTTAAACGTGATCGTGATTATGTGGTGGAAAATGGTGAAGTGATTATCGTCGATGAATTTACTGGTCGTAAAATGCCGGGCCGTCGTTACAGCGAAGGTTTACACCAAGCGATTGAAGCACAAGAACATGTCAAAATTCAGCGTGAAAGCCAGACGATGGCGACCATTACTTTTCAAAATTATTTTCGTTTGTATGAAAAGTTAGCTGGTATGACTGGTACGGCTGTTACCGAGGCGGAAGAATTTTCCAAGATTTATAAACTAGAAGTAGTAGTAATTCCAACCAATAAAGATAACTTACGCGTGGATCATCCGGATAGAATCTATCGAACTGAAGAGGCGAAATATCAGGCGATCTCTAAAACTGTCAAAGAATTACAAAAAAAAGGTCAGCCGGTTTTGATCGGTACAATTTCGGTAGAAAAAAACGAAGAACTCAGTTTGTATTTGGAACGTGAAGGTGTTAAACATGAAATTTTAAATGCCAAAAATCACGAACGTGAAGGTGAAATTATCGCTCAAGCCGGTCGCGCGGGTGCAGTAACTTTGGCCACCAATATGG
>JAVHOZ010000022.1:0-4878 GCA_036170335.1 Candidatus Magasanikiibacteriota bacterium
ATAGCTTTGTTTTTTCTAATGATTGCCACAAACTAAAACCGGAATTAATATTTTCTACCAGTTCATCAATAATATTGAGAAGTTTGGTGGATTTTACTTCCGCTTGAATAGCTTCTAATGCTTCGATAATATCCATGCCGGAAGCTAAAAGCATTGATAAATTTTCAACAAAATATTGGCTTTCTTCGGCGAAGCCAAAAGAAAAAGACAAAACATCTTTTTTCTTTTTTGGAGGAATTATCTTGTTGTCTATTTTTTTATCCGGTTTCATGGGATAAAATTAAAATTTTGGTGGCTCAGCCATTCTCAAAAGTTCTTCTAGGGTAGTAACACCATTTTTGACTTTTTCAATACCGTCTTCAAACAAAGTAATAGAGCCTTGTTGACGAGCGATTTTCCAAATTTGAGCAGTTGAAGGATTTTGTAATATTAATTCTTGAATTTCTGGAGAAATTTCGATGAATTCATAAATAGCCGTGCGACCACGATAGCCGGTGTTTCCACAACTGGCACAACCTTTGCCTTTGTATAATATAATATGTTTTCCTGAAAAATATTTTTGGACATCTGGAGGAATAGTTTTTTTGACATCTTCTTTGCTTAATGATTCACTAAAACGACATTGATCACAAATTTTTCGTACCAGACGTTGAGCGATAAGAACCACTAGGGTAGATGACAACAAAAATGGTTCAATGTCCATATCCAAAAGACGTGGAATAGCTGTGGCGGCGTCATTGGCATGAAAAGTAGAGAGCAAAAGATGTCCGGTAAGAGCGGCATTTATGGCTGTTTCAGCGGTTTCTTGGTCACGAATTTCACCAACCAAGATAATATCCGGATCCTGGCGAACGATAGAACGTAGGCCTTTGGCAAAAGTGAGATTGGTTTGCAAATTGACTTGAATTTGGTTAACACCAGCCATTTTATATTCTACCGGATCCTCAATAGTAGTAATGTTGACATCGGGACTATTTAATAATTTTAGTAAGGCATAGAGTGAAGTAGTTTTGCCAGAGCCAGTTGGACCGGTAACCAAAATCATTCCAAAAGGTTTGTTAATTGCTTTTAATAGCAACGTTTGGTCGTGTTGTGATAATCCTAAATCATTGAAAGAAAAACTGCGTACATATTGAGATAAAAGACGAATAACTACTTTTTCTCCATTTAGGGTAGGTAAAATAGAGATGCGCATATCGACGGTGTATTTTTCTCTTACCTGTCTGGCAGCACCATCTTGAGCGGAAAAATGTTCATCGATTGGTAGTTGAGCCTGTACTTTGATGCGGTTTAAAATATTGCCATAGTAGTCTTTTGGGATACGGCCGGCTTCTTGCATAACACCATCAATACGAAAACGCACCAACACTTCCTTTTCTTGTGGTTCCAGATGGACATCGGAAGCGCGATAAGCCATGGCATCGTCAATAATTTCCTCGATAATTTCCGGGGCAATCCTTTTTTGTTGTTTAATTATTTCTCCAAAGCGAGTTTCTAGGGTTTTTAGGTAGTGGACAAAAGATTCTTCAATGTCTTCGGAAAAAGAAAAAGCGATAGTAATTTTTTTGCCTTTTAAAACAGTTTTTAGCTTTTTGATCAAATCTGCTTGAGTAGGATCATCGGTGGCGACCATTGTTTCATCACATTCTTGACGAAAAACAACGGCGTGAAATTTCTTGGCAATATCTTCTGGCAACAAACGTACTTGATCTTGGCTAGGTTTATAGGTGTTTAAATTTGCGTAATTTACTTTTTCTGCTTCAGCTAATGCTTGACCCAAAAGATCTTTGTTGATAATTTCAGATGACAAAAGCCAATCAACCATCGTGCCCGGTGTGTTTTTAATGGCGGCTTCGGCTTTGAATATGTCATCAGCAGTGACATAATTTCCATCCAAAAGCACTTTTTTTATTTTTTTGTCATCTATGCGCATATTTAAAGCATTAGAGTACCTACGATATAGTCAACAATTTTATTTATTGGTGTGTCTGATTTTACAAAATACCATTTTGCTCCCAAAGTTTTGGCTTTTTGAGCGTCGTCTTCTTGTCCGAGGTTTGAAGCAACTATAACCGGTGTTTTATCTCCATTTTCTTTCATCGCTTTTATTACTCCAAAGCCGTCAATTTTTGGGATCATTAGATCCAATAATACCAAATCAAATTTTTGTTTTTTGAGATTTTCTAATGCCGCTTCGCCGTCGGAAGCTGTTGCAGTTTCAAATCCGGAATGATTTAATTTTAATTCCAAAGCACGAGCCATCGGTTTTTCATCTTCGACTATTAAAATTCTTTTTAATTTTTTACTAGAGTTAGTTACCATAAATTATTTATTAAATTATACCACAAATTTGCGTTTTGAACAAAATTTAATTAAGTTACAAATTGTGGGCAGTAAAAAATTAAAACCCACTTTTTGGAGTGAGTTTTATAAGTCACCAAGGTCCCGCAGAAAACTACCGGGCTTTATTTTTAATGGCTGATCTTCGGGGATATATTGAATTTCCTCATTGTCCCTATCAAAAACAGTGGTTTTGTAGGATAAAATAGAATGGTCATCAATCAGATCTGAACTAATTTCAGATAAAAATAAGCTTGGACCAGAAGTGGAATTCCAATTTTCAGTAGACATTGGGTAAGTAAGGGTGAGGTGTCGTTTGGCGCGTGTAATGGCGACATAAAATAGGCGACGTTCTTCTTCAAGGCCATTATGTTCAGTAGCAGCGCGGCTATTGGGAAAAGCATCATTGGCCATATTGATAATGAACACCGCTTCCCATTCCAGTCCTTTGGCTTGGTGAATAGTGGATAATACTAATCTTTTTTGTTGGTCAGATGGTTTTTGATTAAGCGTGGTTGGTTTGGCGAAAGATTCTTGTAGACTGGCTTCGGTCAAAAAGCTGGTGAGGTTCTGATGTTTGGAAGCAAAAGTAGCCATTTGTTCTAAATCTTTTTTTCTGTCTTCACTATCCAAAAATTCAGTTGATAAAAATTCACTATAACGAGAATTGGCGATGGCAGAAATCAAATCCCCTGGATTATTTTCTGGTATGTAGGCTTCGAGTAATACACTAAAAATTTTTAAGAAATTATTAAAACCTGTTTTTGCTTTTCCTCCCAATGATTCGCCAAGTAATTTTAGATCTTCTATTTTTTCTAATTTTTGTACCGCTGCAATGATTTTATTGGCAGCCGATGGTCCGATTCCTTCTTCGTGCATGAGTACACGTAACCAAGCAGCCGTGTCAGACAAGTTATTTAAAATTCGTAAGTAACTCAAAACATCTTTGATGTGAGTGCGATCAAAAAAACGTAAACCACCTCGGTAGTCATATAAAATTCCGGCTTTGGCCAATTCCATTTCTAGCATTTGTGAATGATGAGCGGCGCGAAAGAGGACGGCAATGTGGTGTGGGGCGGTACCTTGGTCGATAAGTTCGTTTATTTTTTTTACCACAAAACTCGCTTCATCTGATTGGTCATTTTTTGGATATAAATTTGGTTTTATTCCATCGGTTTTTATGGCCTTTAATTTTTTGGGATATTGTTGACGATTGTTTTCAATGACACCATTGGCCAAAGATAAAATTTCTTGGTGTGATCGATAATTTGTTTCCAAACGAAAAATTTTTGCCTCTGGATATTTTTCTTCGAAGTTTAAAATATTTTTTATATCGGCGGCACGGAAAGAATAAATACTTTGGGCATCATCACCGACAACTAAAATATTACGATGAATTTTGGCTAAGCTATCGATAATACTGGCTTGCAATTTATTTGTATCTTGATATTCATCCACCAAAATATATTGAAATTGATTGGAAAATTTTTCTTGAATTCCGGAAAAATTTAAAAGCAATGCGAGGTTGGTCAGTAGATCGTCGAAGTCCATCACATTGGCTTCTTTTTTCTTTTGTTCATAGCGAGAAGCAACATCTCCGATAGTTCTGGTCAAATGCCACCAGCCGGTAAATCTATCTTCGATAGTTTCTTCAATACTTTTTTGTGAATTGCGAGAAAAACTAATAATGGCACTAACAATTTTGGCTGAGGGAAATTTATCGGTAGTTTTAAATTCTTTGATACATAGTTTTATCAACGCATGGCTGTCGTCGGCATCTAAAACCGTAAAATTATTTTTGTATCCGATATGTGCGGCGTATTGTCGTAAAATTTTGTTAGCAATGTGGTGAAATGTGCCAGACCACGGCAACACCCTGTCATCCCCGCGAAAGCGGGAATCTATTTCGTTATCATTATTTGTTAATTCACTAACACGCTCGATCATTTCATGGGCAGCGCGATTGGTAAAAGTTACTAGCAAAATATTTTCTGGCAAAATCCCTTTTTCTAAAAGATAAGCAACTCGATAAGTTATGGTGCGAGTCTTACCTGATCCTGCTCCGGCCAAAACCAAACACGGTCCATCGCCATTTTGGATGACAGCCAGCTGTTCTTTATTTAATTCCTGTTCAAAATTTATCATATTGGAATTGTCATTTTAACACAGATATATACTTTATGCAAAATTAAAAACCTCTTGATTTTTTACGCAAAATAGTGTAAGGTTGGCTTAATTAAAATATTTATGTCATTTTTTGAACTCATTCACGAAGACAAAAATACTGGTGCGCGCGCCGGTATCATGCACACCGAACATGGTGATATCCCAACTCCAGCGTTTATGCCGGTGGGTACACAGGCGACAGTGAAAACTTTGGATCAGATTGATCTACTAGCTTTGGATCCAAAAATTATTTTAGCCAATAATTATCATTTGCATTTGCGTCCCGGTGAAGATCTGATCGCGCAAGCGGGTGGGCTGCACAAATTTATGAATTGGGATCGGGCAATTTTGACTGATTCCGGTGGTTTTCAA
>JAVHOZ010000023.1:0-4855 GCA_036170335.1 Candidatus Magasanikiibacteriota bacterium
AGCATCATGGACAGTCTTCGCATTTTCCACCGCCGTTTTATGATCTTCTGTATTTTTTTTAGTTTTGTTCTTGGTTTCACGATCCAAACGTGTTTGTAAACCATTGGCTTCATCTGACGAAGAATCTTTACCATCCTTGCGCTTCTCGATATTTTTCAATCTATTTTCCAAATCAGCCAAATCGGTGTTTATTTTTGTTTGCAGATTTTTTATTGCCTGTCCTATCTGCTCTGCTTCAGCTTGCCCAATATCTTGCCATTCGGACAAGGCACCGAGTTGTTCGGCAACTTCTACTATTTTCGTTTGCAAATTTGTTAATCCAACCAAGATATCCTTAGTACGAGAATCAGCGCTTGCCAAAACATCAGCTGTTAATTTTTGAACTTTGGTTTCGATATCCGTTTCAAACTTGTCAACCGATTCCAAATTTTTAATGGTTTTTAAATTGATGTTTTCTAGAGTCTCATCCGGATTAACAACATTAAACAACGTCAATTCCACTTCACCAGTGTCTTGGACTACATTTGTTTTGGTAATATCTACTTTATAATTATTTTTTTTGCCATCAACAACGAGTTCAAACTCTGTACTTGGAATTTTATCTATTTTTTTTGGTGGTAAAGATAACCTTAAATTTGAATCACTATTATCAAAAGTGATAATACTTGCTTTTAATTTTCCTTCCGAATCTTTAACTGGATCAGCCCAAAAATCCACTGTCCCAACTTTCCATTTTTTTGATGAATCATCAAAAAATAAAATATCTGTCCCAAATGGAAAATCCGCCGGATTAAATTTATTTTCGGGTGAAGGACTTGATTCTCTTCCTAATCGAACCATATAGTTCTAAATTAATATTTTTGAATAATGGCTTTTATTTTTTTAACTGAACTTTTGTTTTTAAATCATGTAACTGTTTTTCCAAAATCTTTCCTTCCTCCTCGACAGTACTAGCTTGTACCAAAAATTTTTGCATGGCAAAATTGACTGCATTGATTAATTCATTTTCTGGTTTTTCAATCAACTTTTCATCCATACAAACTCAGATATATTATATAGAGAATGATGCTTTTACTTCTTGGGCAAATCCAGTCAGAGCTTCTTTTACTACTTCATTAAAATTTGGCACATTGGCTTGCCAAAACTGCCACCATTGTTCCGGAGTGGTTTCATTTTTGGTTAATTCAACAAATTGTTTGGCGGATTCTTCACTCAAAAGTGGGACGAGCGCCATGCCGATGCGTTGTTCTGCTTGTGCGAGAAATTGAGGTAAATATTCTTTTTTGGCTTCTTCGTCTAGTTTTTCAAAACCATTTTGATTTAAAATACCGAGGATTATTTCTTCCAATGGATTTTGTTGTGACATATTTTTTTAAATTAAATATTATTTTATTAGATTCCCGCTTTCGCGGGAATGACAAGTTATAATAGGACGACAAGTTACAATAGAATGACAAGTTAAAATAGAATTACAAGTTAAAAACCAAACAAATGGCGTTTGTATTTGACTACCCAAGAGGATGACAAAATCACTCCTGCCAAAAAGCCAAGCAAGCCATTTAATAATATATTTGGTTTGGCAATCCACTGAGAAACTATCGGTTGATTCACGGTTTTTATCGCCACGTCACCACCGACGTATTCCCAACCATGAGCGGTGAGAGTCTCGGTGATAGCCGAAGCCAAAGCCAATACGTCATTTTTGGTACTATAAACAGTGACTTTCATCAAACTAGTGCCATACAACATCTGACCAACGACATCTTTTTGCCATTTTTTTATTTGTTTTCTATCGGTCAAATCTGTCCAGCGAGTTTTATCAAAACTGGCTGATGGTGAATTCATTACTTTGTTGCGAAAATCATCGGTCTGCATTACTTGAGCGAGATTTTCTCCGATACGCTCGGCCGCTTTGGACTGAGTGTATGGATCTACTCCACTACGATCGCGCGAAATTATCAGAACTTGACTCTCCGCGCTATATTGCCATGGAAATAATATACTTACGCCAGTTGACAACAAAGCAATAAACACCCCCCATACCAAAATCAATTTGATATGACGAAATAGCATTGCAAACATAAATAAAAATTATTCTCTGTCATTCCCGTGCAAACGGGAATCCAGTTTTTTAATTTTCTAAAACGTTTTGGGTAAATTCAATTATTTTTCCTTTACGCAAAATTTTTAATTTTAAATTTTGACTACTGCTAATAGTATACCACAAATTTTCATTGTCCGCTATTTGTCCATTCACTTCCAAAATAATATCCCCAACTTTCAGACTGGAATTTTCTAAGATTACTTTGGCGACCGCAAAACCAGCGGTCATTTCATTTTTGACAATTATTGGCTGTTCCGCTGAAAACCAACCTGATACACCCAGAGTACGATAAGTTATTTTTTGTGAACCCAAAATTCCCGGTAAAATATTGACTACATAGTGACTAGGTAGAACGTATCGTGAACCACTCACTACCCCCACGATTTTGCCCTGTGTTCCTACAACTATATCACCTTCATCAAAATTTTCATTTAGTTCTATGGCAGTATTGGGAGATGAATCCAGATGTGGAAGTTGAGGTGATTGAATAATTTTATTTACTACCAAAGCATGGTGCCAATTATTTTTATTATATACATAGACATCATCTGCCGGATTGACATCGTCACTAAAATTTACCACCTTGAATTGTGATCCGGCTTGTTCGGGATTGATTTTTAAATAAACCAAATTGGAATTATTATCTTTCAAAACTTTTTGCACTACAAACGAACGCCCGTTATTTAATAACACTCGCCAGTTTTTATAATCACCACTATAAGTTGGATAATATAAAATCAACCAACCGTCCGAAGAAACAAAAACAGCCTCACCTATTTTTTTATCTGGGCTCAAAAAACTCAAACCAGCCGTGGTGGACAGATCGCGATAAACTGTACCCATGCGATCAGTGAGTTCTATCCGAGTTTGTGCATTCAACAAATCACGTGGAGGAGTATTGACACTTTTAGATAAAAACCAAACATCACCGCCGCCAAACCCCGGCCAAACCCAACCAAGCATCATCGAGGCACCAGTCGCTCCGGCGAGCATGCCAAATACAACCGAAACCAATAATATTTTTATTCGTTGCCATTGGCGATGATTTTCAACATTGCAAACCGGAGGTGGTAAATGGGGAGGAATAGATTGCATAAATTATTTCCATCTTACAATTAAAGCTAAAAAAGTCACCAACAAAATGCCATTGATAATAAAAAATAAAATTTGTTTTGGCCAATTGATACCGGCTGGTAACAAATGAAAACGCGCAAGTAACCAAATATCATACCAAAACCAAACCAAAATCATGGCACTGGCAAAATAACCTAGTGGCCAACGAAACAATACCCAAGCAATTTCTAAAATCAGAATACCGACACAAGCTGTCCACCACCAAAAACGAGAATTTTTTTCTATATTATATTCATGCCACCACCAAGCCGTGATAGCAGTGGTGAGCAGTGAAGCAGCTATCAATAAAGACCAATAACTAACATTTAAAATCTGTAAAAATACCGCCGCAAAAGTTCCACTCCACAGACCAAACAAACCAAACGCACTCATCCAAAAACGCCAACGACGATACGGTTTGGACACAAAAGATAACTGTCCGGCACTTTTGGACGGCAATAACCAAAAACTAACCAAAGGAAAAAGTAAATAAATAAAACCAACAACATACCAAGACGGTAACCACTCAACGAATAACAGTAGTAACACTACGCCAATATGAAAAACTGCCAAAGTCAACAAATGCCAAAAACGTTTTATGTTTGGCGGATAATATACCAAACGAACCAAAACTGTCCACCACACTAAACGCAATAATAGATAAATCAACAATATCCACCATACAGATGTCCGTTTCAAAGCCAATAAAAACAAAAGACCAGCAAAAATATCCAAAAAGCCAGCAAATTTGGGATGTAAGGATAGCGATTTTATAGACATAATATGAATAAATACTAGCACAAAATGCAAGAAAATACAAGTTGTTCACTATTTGGATTAAAAACTTGAATTTTCCGCTAAATTATGATATTGTTGTCCATATGACATTAGCTGACAACCGCAAGGCACTATACGATTATGAAGTCTTAGAAAAATTCCAAGCTGGTTTAGTATTGACCGGACAAGAAGTCAAGTCCGTCAAAAATGGACATTTATCTCTAAAAGGTGCCTACGTTACCTTTCATAATGGTGATGCTTATCTGACCAACGCTCACATTACCAAATATAAACAAGCTGGCGAAATTACTGACTATGATCCGACCCAGAGCCGACGTTTATTGTTACGAAAAAAAGAAATCCGCTATTTACAAGGAAAATTGGAAGAAAAAGGCTTGACAATCGTCCCTCTGTCAGTGTATACTAAAAAACGTTTTGTAAAGATGGAAATCGCACTAGCTAAAGGCAAAAAACAACACGATAAACGTGAAGCCATAAAGAAACGCGATACGCAACGAGAGATGCGTCAAATCCAAAAATTTACAAACTAAACGGGGGTGCCGTGCTTTTGACAGAAGTTTCTGCATACACTCGCATGCTGAGGATGTTTTAGACCTCATAAATCCCTAAAGCAAATTATAAGTGCAAACTTATTTTCAAAAGCTAAAGTTGCTTTAACTAACGCCTTGAGCGGAGGTTGTTGCAATTTTGCTCCGGTAATGGCCTAAGGGCTGTTTCCCATCGCCTGCGTAAGATTTCGTAGCGTATCGCGGTGTCACTCACGAGATGTAGGTTAAAAATGTTGTCAGACGTTTTTATCCGAAAGAAATTCTGACTCGCTCATAGAGAGTTTTGTTCGCC
>JAVHOZ010000024.1:0-21012 GCA_036170335.1 Candidatus Magasanikiibacteriota bacterium
TAGATATGTTAAAAATAAATAGATTTAAAAGTAAGCAAAATTTAATTTGGGGGTTAATAAAATGAAATTATTTGGAACGATGAAGGCACAAGATAACCAGTTAGTAATTGGGGGTGTTAGTGCTAAAGACTTAGTAAAAGAATACGGTAGTCCACTATATGTATTTGATGAAGTGTTAATATGTTTTTTTACGTAATTTATTTCATCATCTTTTGAAATAAAGATACCTTCATTTACTGGTATACCACTCTTAATTTCAGTCGGAATATTTAACTTGTAACCCAAGTTATTAATAAAATTTAGAATTTGTTTGGTGTTACGATAAACCTTTTGCAAAGTAACCATCCGTTCTGCGTTGAAAACTTCGCCAATATTTTGCCAATTTTTTAAAGTGCCAAGCTGTGTTTGCTGAGCAAGATCGCCAACATAAACAATCGAATTTACTCGTCGATTCATGCAAGTCTTTAAAAGACGAACCTGCTCTGGCAGATAGTTTTGAAACTCATCAACGACTGTTAAATTGTATTGTACTGGAAAGGCGCTCTTCCTTTTTCGGTAGGTACCACTTGTTGTTTTCACATAATATTCTTTTATTAAAGAAAATTGTTGATGTTCGTTTAGATACGCCTGAAGTAGAACTGTTAAATCAATACGATCCAAACTTTTTTCTTGTTTTTGACGAATAAACAATGCTTGCTCAGCTTTATTTTTAAAAGCATAAATTTCTGACAAAATCGAATATATATTCTTTTTTGGAAAATTCAAATTCTGGTTGCGCAAGGCCGATAATTTTAGATGTTCATAGATTAATTTATCGGTATCCTTAAAATCCGTCCCGGTAAAGTATCTGTAATCTTGAAGGTCTAAAATAGAAAATGCCCATTCGACAAAGGTGACTATTGAGACACCTTTAATGCCCAGATCTGGAAGGAGGTGCGAAAAATATTCTTTTGTACCAGCATCTTGAACCATGACCATGATTAAATCAGGAGAGAAATATTCAGCTGTTTCTGGCGATTGTAACAAGTAGGCAATTCGGTGTAAAGCGAGAGTAGTTTTGCCGGAACCAGCAGGACCAGAAATTAAAAAGGGATCTTTGAAAGGTGCGCGTATAACTTGATCTTGGGCCTTTTCCATTTGTTCCACTACTTCAGGTAATATGAACCCCTGTTTATGCTTGGTAAAATTTTCCTGGTAAATTAATTCTACGCTTTTTCCTGCTTTCTCAGTTGAAAAAAATATTATTTTACCATCTACTATCATGTACTGATCTTTCCTTATTAACTGGCCAACTTGTTTATTTCCATCTGGTCGAAGGTAAGAGGCCGATCCTGGTTTCTCAAATCGGAGGGCCGCAGCCGGAGTAATCCAGGAATAAATATTTTCCTCGTTAAATGAAAACTTTGAAAAATATAAATTCTTTTTTTCGCCATTTATAACAAACTCACAGTAATTAAAATATGGCGAAGGGTAAAGTTGTTTCAAATTCTCGACTCGCTCATGGTTGCTTGCCAATATTTTTCTTGCTGCCAAAGCATCGCCCGGATACATTCGGATTGATTCTTTAATCATTGTCGAGTTTTTAGCTTCCTTAATCAAAATAGTATCCTTGATTTTCTCTCGGATTTTAACTATATGATCTTTGACTTTTGAAAGTAATTCACCTTTACTCTCTGATTGCATAAAAAACTTATAAAAACCGCCTTTTTGGCGGTTCGATTGCGATTGTAATAAATTAACGTACTAAATTGTTTTATATAGTATTCCATATTAGTACTTTCACAGTATATGTCATTTTTCGACTATTGTCAATCTCTCTTGGCTCTCTGTCGCCCCAAAGTGATAATGTCACCACACTAATGTCAAACCACACTAATTGACAATGAGCCGTGCCAATGGTAACTTAGATCTGGGTTCTTGCGAAGTCGAGTTGTCTGTTGTCTACAGTTTGCCTACAGGCGGTTTGGGGATGGTATTTCGCTTGAAATTAAGCAAAAATAAGATTATGATAGCAACAAATTAAATAGGCCATTTTTCCTAATTTAAAGTATGATTTCAGAAAGCAAAGTGGCATTTATAAACAAAAACCAGAAATTAGAAAATTCTGGGATTATATCAATCGATATTGCTCTCAAAAGCCAAAGAAAGCAAAAAATTATTATTGGGGCAAATTTAATAAATCAGATCGGAATTCAGATTAAAGCCAAAAAATATGACAAAGTAATAATTTTTTCTGATTCCATGATTAAAAAATTACACAATGATTATTTGAATGAGGCTGTAAAAGTAACCGGTGCGTTAGGGGTCATAAATATTAAAGCGGCTCCGCATATAAAAGATTTTGCCTTTTTGAAACGAATAATAGATAAATTAATTAGTTATCGCCTAAATCGTGGTAGCGCTATTGTTGCAATCGGTGGCGGAACATTAATTGATTTAGTGGGTTTTGTTGCATCTCTTTATATGAGGGGCGTGGATTTTATTGTAATTCCTACAACCTTCATGGCGCAGAGCGATACGGTTATTGGCAAGGTTGGAATAAATTATGAAAAATTTAAGCATCTTCTGGGCAGTTTTTATTCGCCAGCTCTTACTTTTTGTGATTCATATTTTATAAAGTCGCTTGATCAACAGGAAACATTTAATGGCCTAGTAGAAGTGTGGAAGCACGCCCTTATCACAAGGGACGAGCATCTTCTAGGATATTTTTCTGGAGAAAATTTTTACAGGCTTGAAAAAGATATCGGAGTTTTACAGGGTATCATTGCCAGTTCGATCGTAATCAAAAAAAACTTTGTCGAAAAAGATTTTTTAGACATTAATGGTAGGCATGCTGCATTGAGCCTCGGCCATACTTTCGCAAATTACCTTGAACGCGAGGGTAATATTAGGCACGGAGAAGCAATTCTAGTTGGAACAATTTTTTGTACATTTTTATCCAACAGGGCTAAAAAGTTGACGGACGAAGAAGCTGGAATAATTCTAAATACATCCAGATCATTTTTAACAATTTTAAAATATAATAAGTCAATTTTAAAAAAAATAAAATCTGCAGAGGTGGTCATTGAAAGCCTTAAGTTCGACAAGATAAATACCGAGGAAGGTAGTTATAATTTCGTTATTCCTACCAACAAGGGATACCTACAGCTTAAAAAAGTTAGTAGAGAAGAAATAAAGGAGTGCCTTAAACTACTTAAGGCGTTTATGAAAGATAATTACTCGCGATAACTCATATGATGAAGGTGGTCAGAAAAAATTTAAAGAATAATAATTTCGAGGAAGATTTTAAAAAAATCTTAACGGATATTTGTAATAAAAATAATGAAAAGCCGGTTAAGATTACCGACATAAAAGGCGGCCAAACGGATACCTTGAAAAAGGTTGTTGAATTTAAAGGCGGGTCACTTTTTATAAAAATCGGTGAAAAAGTGGAAAGGGAAAATCAAATTTATAAAAATGCTTTTTTTAAAAGTGCGCTGTTTTTAGAAAAAAATGAAAATTTCTCAGGCGGCAACAGGCTTGTATTGCCTTACCTTAAAGGAGCGACCTTGGAAAAAATGCTAATAAGTGAACATCTAATATTAAATCCAAATCGATTAAATTCCATAAAGGAAATACTGAATAAAACATTTAAAATATTTTGGTCACAAAACCTATCTTCAACAAAAATAGATTTGGAGGTAGTAAAAAAGTATATCGAAGAACGAACAGGACCGCTTTATAGAGAAAATAGCGACTTTGCTAAAATTTCCTCAAAACCCGTCATTTACAAGATAAACGGAAACAGTGTCGAGTTACCATCGATCGAAAAGATGTTATTAAAAGTTCTGGCAACTTTTTCGAACATCAATAACGCGGTTTGCTCCTGCGTTATTGGCGATTTTCAGCCTTCCAATATTATTATTTCCGGTCAGGACTTTAAAATCGTCGATTTATCGAATGGAAATGATAAGGCGGACTTTGCCCTTGATGTTGGAAAATTCTTTAATTTTATTAATCGGTTTCATTTTATTTCGGAAATAAGAAACAACACGCATGACAAAAATAATAACACTGCAATAACCGCAGGAAAGGATTTGGTGGTAGAATCGTTCACTTATCCGAATTTCTTGCAGAAAAAACTGGTAGAAAATTTGGAAGAAGATTTCTCGTCGTTTATAGTCAAAAATGCTGGTGATTATACATTCTCAGATCGTTTAAAACTATACAAGTTTGTCGTTAATCTGATAACGATCCGTCGTCATTTAAAATTAGGTGTACCCTTAGAATCGCTAATCTCAGTTCTTGTCGATTCCTATTACGAACTTGAAAGAAAGGTATTTAATATTTGATTTTTATGTCACGATTCGGAGAAAGAACACCAAACTTGGGAGAAATCGCGTTTACATCTAAGGATGTTCCCGAAAATATTGAAACTACACCTGAATCACTCGCGGAACAAGCTCCGGGAATTTTGGTGGAGTATTTTGAACGCGAAGGAATAAAAGATTATAAAATACTTGAAACTGACAAGACTAAAAAAAGTTTTTTTGGTGCGATTGAAATTGAGGGTGAAAAATTCTTTTTTAAGTTTTCTGGCCGGGATTCAATTTTTCAAGAATTGCAGGGTTATCGTCTCGCCGATGTATTCCCTCACGAAACTGTACGTGGCCATCATTTTGCCGAACAGGGCGCTTTCTATATTCAGGATTACTGCGAAGAGGTTGCTTCTGGGGATCTCTTAATGACCAATCTGAATTCTGCAATGTCTTCTGGAGATCAATCCGAGCACGAGGCGGCTTTATTAAGGAGTGGAAAAGTGTTACAAGTTATTGCAGATATTTTTTCTAGAACTTTATCATCAGAACCGCGTGTTGAAATTGGGAAAAATGACGCTTATTTTAACGACCGGCTTGTTCCAGGAGGCAGAATTGATAAGTATTACGGCTCAGATAAAGTTATATTAAAAATTGGAGATCGCACCATCAGTATAAAGGATATCATGGGCGGAAAATATTATGTAAACGGAGTTCAAATGGATAGTAGCATTGAAGAACATCTAAACGCTGCCAAAGATAATTTAGACCCAGAAAAGCCAAGATCATTCGTTCTGTCTCAGGGCGATCCTACGGAAAGTAATATGACAGCAGATGGTAAATTTTTTGATTTTGAAGTTGCTGGAATAAACTCACTGGCTCAAGAACTAGCAATTTTTTGTGCTCACTCATATTTATCGGGTCACTATATTACTCCAAAATATTCTGAATCTTCGAACCAGCATGACAGGGGCTTTGCTGATACGTTTTCTGAACAAATCGAAGCCAGGTGCGAGATCGCCACTGACGGAAACTTGGCAATTGATCTGAGTTATCCGCTCCCTCAATTGAAAAAAGATTTGATTGATCAGTATAATGGGATAGTTGTTAAAGCTCTTGAGAAGCATCTCTCGCCTGAACAACAGGCGCGTTTGGCTAGCGAATTTAAAAGCGCCATGTTGTTAAGATTGGTTGGAGTAAAAAATATTTTTAGATTAGAAGAAAAGGATATTTTGTTATATCTTGGTCTGATTGCGCATTTTATGCAAGACAGAAAATTACAGTCCACTTCAGAATATATTGAAAATAGATTTGTTGCTATATAAGTATGAATAAATTAAAGGAATATATTGCCAAGGCAAAAGAAAAAACATTAATTTTAAGTTTAGATTTAGACAACACTCTGGTTAATCGCGATCTGGGAAGTAATTGGATATTGCCACAGACTATTGAATTACTCAATAAATTAAAAAAGAAAAATAAAGTCAAGTTATTAATAAATACGGGGAGAGAATTAATGGGCTACACCGCCTTCTGTAAAGAAGTAATTGATATAAATAATGCTATTTTAGGATCAGGGAGCATAACCTTAGTAAATGGGAAAATTAACTTTAACAAGCAAGGTGAAATAGAAAAAGAAATTGTAAAACTATTTCTAAATTCAGTTAGAAATGGTGTATTATCATTTGTTGATTTTTCACATTTTCAAGGAAGATCTTTATATTTTAACAATGATGCTATAGAAAAGGACGGATTAAAGGATTTGTTTTATTCACAAAATCCAAGGGATTGGTTCGGAGATGTTTTGCCCCCATGCATTAGTATTAAAAATGAAAAGATTTTTCCTGAACAAATTTTTAGGGTTGAATTTCCAATTTCAAATGATCAGAAAATATTTTACGATAAAATCTCATCCAAGAGTTCAGATGCAATTCAATCCCTGGCCGAATTGTTCGGCGCTGACTTCTCGACTGAGGAAAAGTATATGCTTAAGAAAAAAGCCTTTTTTAATGACAAATTTAAAGGCAGATATGTATTTGGGCGATTAGAGCGTAGCTCTAAATTTATTAATAAAGGGATTGGCTTAGTGAAATGGCTGGAGCAATCAGAAATACCAATGTCAAGGGTTGCTGTAGTTCATATTGGAGATAGGGATTCCGGAATAATCGATGATACTCTTGTGAAACAGCATATCGCCGATGCTTTTATGATTATGGTTGGAGTAAAAAACAAGGCCGACAACCCAAGTGTTGATTTGTATATGAAGGGCTCGGTAGATCAAGCTGTTTGCGACTCTCTCGAGATGGTTTATACCTTATCGAACCAATAATTTATGTTTAAAAATAATCTGCCAAGTTTTAATGGGGTCAATTTTATAAATTACTTCATAATTAAAGAAGATCGGGAAAAAATGGGTAAAAAACTTTCTCCTGATTCAAGAACGATAAAAATTTTAACTTCTAAGGATAACAAGACAAGATATTTGGAAGAAATAACAGCGTGGGTGGCAAGCCAACTTGAGGACAAAAAGATCCTTATCATCCCGTTTCCTTCGACTAATATGGAGAAGAATGAATTGGAGCAGTTGCCATTTTTGGTTGTAAAAAAATTGAATAGTCTTTCTTCAAAATGGGTTGATGGCAGTGGAATTATTTTGCGGAGCTTTTCTTTACCTAAAAATACACGCGATGAAAATAAGCAGCTTAAAAGCTTGTCCTTAGAATCAGACAAGTTAAAAGGATTTAGCGACATACTTATTCTCGACGATATTGTTACTACCGGCAGTTCTCTTCAAGCCGGTCTAAAACTATTGTCGCATTCGGGATATAACGCTAAAGCATTGGCTATAGCCAGAAAAGTTCACATGGATGAGTTCCCCGTCGGTGGGATATATTAAATGTGATTTTTTGATATATGAAGATGTTGTATATAGCTTTTAGTAAAATTGAATCTTCTACTCGAGGTAATCAAATTCAGTGCAAAAGAACTTACGAAGCTCTCTGCAAAGCCAATCCTGAAACTTACGGGATTTTTTTGGGCATTGATTGCCGTGGTTTTTCTAAAATCAGGCAAGATGGCAACACTTTTTATGTAGACATGGACACTAAGTCGCTTGCCTGGATCGAAAAATATTTTCACATCGTCATTTTAAAAAAGATTCTATATCCCTATTTATTTATTAGACAAAGCATTAAAATTATTAAAAAAATTCAATCCATTGATTTGGCTTATGTAAGAATCTTCGGTTTATCGGATGCCGAATATTTGATGAACAAACTAGGGAAATTTAAAATAAATCGTGTCGTATTTGAATTACATGATTTAGACTACGCAATTTCTATTTATCATCACTTTTTCGAAATTGTGATACGCAAGTTTCAACACAAAAAATTATTCGAAAGACTTTCGAAAAGTTATCCGACGGTTTCGCTGGCCACGGTTTCTAAGATACTCGCGGATTCAATAAAAAAAGACTTTAATTTTTTACCACCTATTTCAGTAGTGGCCAATGGGCACGATTTTAGCAGTGTGAATCCGAAAGTTATTAATTATAATAAAGAAAAATTTGAAATAATATACGCGGGTTTAAATTTTTTTAAAATTAAAGGCATAGATTGTCTAATAAAATCATTGTATTTTCTTGATAGTCGATTCTCGATCAAATTGATTGGTGGCAGTGAAAAACATCGAAAAACTTTCAAGTTTCAATTTAAAGAATTAATTGATTCTGGTCGCTTGCAAATAGTTCCTCCGATGGAACATGAAAAGATTGAGGAGTTGCTGTATAATTCCGACTTCGGCGTTATCCCTCTCCCAAAGGGTAATTTTTCGTCTTATACATCACCTTTAAAGATGTTTGAGTATATGGCAATTGGATTGCCGATAGTAGCTAGTAATGTTCCAGCGATTCAAGAAGTACTTAGCAGTGGGGTCAATGCTATTTTTTTTGAACCAGATAACCCGGAGGATTTGGCGAAAAAAATACAATATCTTCTCAATAACCCAGAATTAACAAAGAAAGTCGCCTCAAATGCCTACGAAGTATCAAAAAAATTTACATATGGGAGACGAGCGGAAGCCATTCTTAATTGTTATAATCTCAGCTAGATATTTTCAATAAAATCACTTTGGGCCGGACTGTCAAACCAATCTAGAAATGTCCTACTTCCACCAAAGTAGAAATGCAGATGGCTATAGATGAATTATTTTTAGAAATGACCGGTCAAAAAATTATACCAACCATCGAATTAATTGCTAAAAAACAATTTTTAAGTAAAAAGTCATCTGAACACAAAAATGATGTAAAATAATTTTAGCTATAAGGTTTCAAACACAGTTTTCCACCTTACCCGTTCTTCTACACAAAAAAGACGCTTTCATCAAAAGGCGTCTTTATAATTATAATATGTAGCTTTGCCTTTACCTTGTTTTTTGATAAATCCAAGGTCAATAAGTTTTCTAAAATCTAAATTCCGTGTAGGCTTTGCCCTCTTCGTAAGTTGTGCGTAATTACCATCTTTTATGTAACCATTCTTTTTGATATAATCTAAAATTATATTATGATAAACTTGCAGTTGAGTCATTGGAGTAATAACTGTTTCAGATAATTCACCGCCTACTCGCAATAATTCATCAATAATACCATCAGTAAAATACTCTAGCCACTCCGTAAAATCAATTTCGTCTTTAAGATCATAATAATTACCGACTAAACCAACATTTTTAAAATACTTCGTGACATTTTGATTATAATAATTTTCAAAACTAAAAATATTAAAAGTATTTAAACCCATTGCAGCCAATAAAATTTTTGTTGCCAAACGCGTAGTCCTGCCATTACCATCAATAAATGGATGGATAATTACAAATTGTTTATGAAAAATGCCAGCAATTATTAATGGATCGATTTTTGATTTGCTGTGATTTACATATTGAATTAATCCGCCTATCAATTCAGGTACATCTTTATGGTCTGGGGGCAAATATACTGTTTGACGTGTCTGAGGGTTATTTACAAACACTGGCGCTTGACGAAGTTTGCCGGACTGAAATTTTGGAATAAGTTCGTCGGTGACAATTTTTTGTATGTCCAAAATTAACTTTAAATTAATTTCACTTTGATTTTGTTTAAAAAAAGAATTTAAATAAGTAAGTGCTTTGTTGTAGTTTAATACTTCCTTTTCACTATCTCTGACATGCTCCGGTGCATGTTTCATAATTCTTTTTACTTCAGTCAGTGGTAGTGGATTTCCTTCAATACTAGTTGAGGAATGAGTCGAAACTTCTCTAGCTCTTAATTCAAAATTTGCCAGCACTAATTTTGTAAAATGTGTATTATTTAATTTGGTAACTAATTCAGCGATGCGTTTAATGTTAGCTAATAACGTAGATGTAATAGTATAACTAGGCTTAAACATATTAAAATTTATTAGGGACAATGTGTAGACGTATTATAGACGATTGATAGACGAATGTCAATAGCACAGAGTTTGATCGAACAGCAATGGTGCTCTTGACTTTTTGGCTAAGACGTGCTACAGTCTAGTCTGTTCGGGACAGGGCTTTCAAGCCTTTTTCACCTGACAAAGTGAGGGAAGGATGACCTTGATTTTTCGGATTTTTGGTGAATTGTTCCAGGTGCGGGAGGTGGCGTTCGTCACCAACTCGCGTCTGGTCAAGACGCAAGTGGTTCCGACCGATTGGTCGGGGCCGACGCGGATGCAGGAGCGGACGCTGAATCGTCCCGCCTACCTGCGCAAGCAGGAAGGTGGACCATTCGGTCCCACCGTGTTCACGCCGGTCAACTAGAGCGATCATCAACTTCGTACCCCTCTTTACCGCGCGCCATCTAATTCAAAGGAGTAGATGGCGCGCACACACTTTGTTCATAAATATTTGTGGATAGAGCAAAACAAAAAATCGCTAATTATAGCGGTTTTTTGTTTTTTAATCGTCATTTGACTGTTTTAAATGTTAGGTATAAAATGAAAGCGTAATAAATTTCATTATGCGTCAAAATCAATTGGATAGAATAATCAGACTAGTTCGCCGTACCGGTGATCGTTTTGTAATTATGGATAAAGAAACCGATCAGACCATGGTTTTGATGAATCTCGATGAATATGAAAGTTTATTAAACGATACTTCTTCGCTAGAGGATTTGGAAGAAGAGGATATGTTAAATAAATTGAATCATGATATCTCTCGTTGGCAAGTACAAAAAGAACGCCAACCACTGCCAACCGTGCAGGTTGAAGAAAATTTATCAGAAGTTCAGAGTATGGATGAGGTTGAAGATATTGACGAAACCGAAGATGACGAGTTTGAAGATGTTGATTTAATTCCAAAAAATGAACCAGCATCAGAGCCAGTATCAGTTTTAGAACCAATAGTAGAAAAAACTTTGGAACCAACCAATATTCCGCTAGAAGTTGGCCAAGTTGAGCAAACTTTTGGTGAAGAAAACCTTTCCAATTTACCGGAAGGTGAAGAAGAAAAGTTCTATCTTGAACCTATTGAATAACTATAGTATTCAATAGAAAATTATCCACAATTTTTCCCCCCTTGCAAAATTTTTAAAACCTGATATAATGCCCACGCTAATCCTTTATGGTTAGCGTGTTTTGTTAAAAATACTTTATTAAAAATTTAGCGGCTGGACAAAAATCTGCTTCGACCACTCGACGCAGTGCCGTGAACGTCTAATCTTATGGCTGAGTTTAGTAGAACCAAGCCTCACGTTAACGTAGGTACTATTGGTCACGTTGATCATGGTAAAACAACTTTGACTGCTTCTATTTTAGCAGTTTTAAATGCCAGCGGTGGTGTTGCCCAGAAAAAGGGTATCGGCGATTTGGACAAAGCTCCAGAATCAAAGTCTCGTGGTATTACAATTTCTACAGCTCACGTAGAATACGAATCTGTAAACAGACACTACGCTCACGTGGATTGTCCAGGCCATGCTGATTATGTTAAAAACATGATCACTGGTGCGGCTCAGATGGATGGTGCTATTTTGGTAGTATCGGCAGCGGACGGTCCGATGCCTCAGACTCGTGAACATATCTTGTTGGCGAACCAAGTAGGTGTAAAAAATATTATCGTTTTCTTGAACAAAATCGACATGGCCGATCCTGAATTGGTTGAATTAGTCGAAGCTGAAGTTCGTGATCTTTTGACAAAATATGGCTTCCCTGGTGACACTACTCCAATTATCCGTGGTTCTGCTTTGAAAGCTTTGGAAAACCCAACCGATGAAGCAGCTACAAAACCTATTATGGAATTGTTGGCTACTATGGATTCTTATTTTCCAACTCCAGTGCGTGATCTAGACAAACCTTTCTTGATGCCGGTTGAAGACGTTTTCTCTATTGAAGGACGTGGTACAGTAGTAACTGGTCGTATTGAACGTGGTATAGTCAAGATCAATGATGAAGTTTCTATTGTTGGTTTACGCGAAGAACCAATGAAAACTGTAGTTACTGGTATTGAAATGTTTAATAAGTCTTTGAAAGAAGGTCAGGCTGGCGACAATGCTGGTATCTTGTTACGCGGTACCAAGAAGGAAGAAGTTGAACGCGGTATGGTGTTATCAAAACCAGGTTCTATCACTCCTCACACTGAATTTGAAGCAAAAATTTACGTTTTGAGTAAAGAAGAAGGTGGTCGTCACAAACCATTCTTCAAAGGCTACAAACCACAATTCTATATCCGCACAACTGATGTAACTGGTGATATTCTTGAATTACCAGCCGGTGTAGAAATGGTGATGCCTGGTGACACTGTCAATTTGAAGATCAAATTGATTAACCCAGTAGCTATGGAAGAAAAAATGAACTTCGCTATTCGCGAAGGTGGTCGCACTGTCGGCTCTGGCGTAGTAGTAAAAATTAATAAATAATATTTTATAGGGGGCGTTTTAAAAGACGCCCCCTTAAAATTGCTCTTTAATTAGTTCTTTAATTTTAATAAATAACATGACAACCACAACCCCTACAACTAAAGCAAAAGAAGTAAAAGTCAAAGAAGAAGTCGGTACTCGTATTCGTGTCAAAATTCGCGCTTATGATAATCGTGTTATTGATCAAGCGACTCGTACAATTATTGATACTGCCGCTCGTAACGATGCCAAAGTAGTAGGTCCGGTACCTTTGCCAACTGAAAAGACCAAGTTTACCGTCAATCGCTCTACTTTTGTGCACAAAGATGCTCGCGAACAGTTTGAAATGCGTGTCCACAAACGTTTGATTGATATCATTAATGCTTCTCCAAAATGCGTAGATGCGTTGATGAATTTAAACTTACCGGCTGGTGTAGATGTGGAAATAAAAATGTAATCGTGGGACTTGACAGGAGAAAACTTTTCTGCTATTATTAGTACCACAAAGCCAATCAGTGCCAAGTAAATAAGATTTGTCCGATTTTATCAGAAAAACAAAAAACATTTACACAGCAAAAATTTGGCCAGGAGATAAAGATTTTTACCAATAAAAAACTAAAGCCATCTATAAAATTCACCCTTTGGGGGTGAGTCGTGTGCAACGAAAGTTGTGTACAAGAAGGCTAGAAGCCAGAGCACTGAAGGAACGGGTTTAAACAGTGTTATTGCTTCTAGTTTTTTGTTAAATAATTAATTCAGTTATCTTCCCATCCGATGGGAAGCAATGACAACAATTTTTATGAAATTCATTTTAGGAAAGAAAATTGGAATGACACAGGTGTTTTTACCAAATGGAGAAGTGGTTCCGGTTACTCGGGTAATCGCTGGTCCATGCGCTGTTGTCCAAGTCAAGGAAAAAGAAAAAGCGATTCAGCTTGGTTTTGGAGAAAAGAAAGAATTTCGTTTAAATAAACCAGAAGCCGGCCATCTAAAGGATTTGGCTCCAGTTTCTTGGTTGAAAGAATTTTCCGTAGAAAAAACAGACAATATCAGTCGTGGAGATTTTATAACATTAGACACATTTGCCGCTGGTGACGAAATCGAAGTGATGGGTGTTTCCAAAGGTAAAGGTTTTGCCGGTGTGGTAAAACGCCATCATTTCCGTGGTGGTCCTGCCTCTCACGGTCATAAAGACAATTTGCGCGCTCCTGGTTCCATTGGTGCCGGCGGTGTCCAACGTGTTTTCAAAGGTATGCGTATGGCTGGTCGTATGGGTGGTGATCAAGTAACTATCAAAAATTTGGAAGTAGTCGAAGTTCACCCAGAGACAAATGAAATTTATATCAAAGGAGCCGTTCCTGGTGGTCGCAATAGTTTGTTGGTGATCCAAGGTCCTGGCGTTTTAAAAATTACAAAAAATAGTTCAAAAGATGAGGTAGCGAAAGAATAATTATCTATATGAAAATTAAAGTTTACAATTTAGCTGGCAAAGAAACTGGTGAAATGGAATTATCTGATACTGTGTTTGGTGTAAAAATCAAACCGGAAATGGTTCATCAAGTTTTTGTTCAACAAACCAACAACCAACGCGAACCTTGGGCTGACACCAAAAATCGTGGTGAAGTACAGGGTGGCGGCAAGAAACCTTGGCAACAAAAAGGTACTGGGCGCGCTCGTCATGGTTCTATCCGTTCTCCAATCTGGAAAGGTGGCGGTGTTGCTTTTGGTCCTTTGACTGACCGTAATTATAAAACAAAAATAAATAAAAAGACTCGCCAAGCGGCAATTCGTATGTGTTTGTCTGATAAGGCACAATCTGGTAATTTGATGATAATAGAAGATTTCAAGTTTGAAAAACCAAAAACACAATTATTTGCTAGCTTTTTAAAAACTTTACCGGCTAAACTAAAAACTTTCTTGGTTTTAACAGCTGATAAAAATGACGAAATGATGCGTATGACTAAAAATTTGAAGACTGTACAGACTTTACGCGCTCAAGATAGCAATGTGCTGGATTTACTTTCCAAAGGCGTGATCTTAACTTCCAAAGAAGGGGTTAAGAAAATGGAAGAAGTTTTTGGAAAATAATTGTCATCCCCGTGAAAACGGGGATCAAGAAGTTAAATTTACTAATAAGTTAGATTCCCGCTTTCGCGGGAATGACAAATAAATTAATATGGGATTACTTGATCGCTGGTCAAAAAAGAATCAAACTAAGCGTTTAGAAAAAAAATCTGAACCAAATTCTGAACCTGTTGCCGAAGCTAAACCAGCTGAGGTAAAAGAAGTCAAAAAAACTACTGTCAAAAAAGCAGAAGTAGCAACTAAAACAGCTCCTGCAAAAAAAACAGCCTCTAAAGTAGTGGCACATGATGAGCACGAAGATCACGAAGGCCACGATCATTCAGCTCATGAGGCTCCAAAAAAATTAAAAAAGATTATCAACAATATTTTAGTTCGCGCTTTGGTCACTGAAAAATCTGCCATCAAACAAAGTGAAAATAAATATAGTTTTATCGTAGTTAAAAATGCTAACAAAGCGGTAATTAAAAAAGCGATTGAAGAAGTTTATAAAATCAAACCACTTAGTGTTAATGTAATAAATGTCCAAGGCAAAGCGATGCGCTTTGGTAAACATTCAGGTAAGAGAAGTGATTTCAAAAAAGCGATTGTTACTTTGCCAAAAGGCAAAACAATCGTAATTCATGAAGGCGTTTAATTACCGAAAATATTTTAAATTATTATGCCGATTAAAGTTTACAAACCAACTACCCCAGGTCGCAGAAAATCCAGTGTGGACGCTTTTGCCGACATCACAAAAACTGAACCACAAAAGTCTTTGATTTCGATTTTGAAAAAGAATTCTGGTCGCAACAATCAAGGAAAATTAACCGTTCGTCACCAAGGCGGCGGCGTTAAGCGTTTTTATCGTATTGTTGATTTCAAACAAAAAAAGTTTGATGCTCCAGCTACTGTGATTGCTATCGAATACGATCCAAATCGTGGTCCCCGCGTAGCCTTGATTGAATATGCTGATAAGACTCGCGCTTATATTTTATGCCCACAAGGTTTAAATGTTGGTGACGTAGTGATGTCTTCTGATAAAGTTATCGAAGCCAAGACAGCCAATCGCATGAAATTGGAACATATCCCGGTTGGTTTGTTTGTTTATAATATTGAAATGACTCCAGGCAAAGGTGGTCAGCTAGTGCGCGGCGCTGGTCTGTCCGCTCAGTTTACCGGTGTTGAAGGTGATTATGCTCAATTACGTTTGCCTTCTGGTGAAACTCGTATAGTTCCAAAAGCTTGTTTTGCCAGTGTTGGTATGGTAGGAAATGCCGATTATCGTTTGGTTCGTTGGGGTAAGGCCGGTCGTATGAGACTTCGCGGAATACGCCCTCGTGTAAAAGGAAAAAACATGAATCCGGTTGACCATCCACATGGTGGTGGTGAGGGACACTCTCCAATTGGTCAAAAACGTGGTCCGCGCACTATCTATGGAAAAGCGGCTCGCGGTGTAAAAACTCGCAAGCCACAGAAATGGAGCAACAAATTTATCATCAGTTCACGTAGAAAGAATTCTAAATAATAAAAATTATGACTAGAAGTTTAAAAAAGGGTCTTTACGTTGATCCGCGCATCATCAAGAAAGTAGACAAAGTAAAAGCGAGTGGTAAAAAAACTCCTATCAAAACTTGGTCTCGCGCTTGTGTAATTTCTCCA
Organism: Candidatus Magasanikiibacteriota bacterium; assembly: GCA_036170335.1. GTDB lineage: Bacteria > Patescibacteriota > Patescibacteriia > Magasanikbacterales > GWA2-37-8 > CAIOJG01. The sequence continues at coordinate 15,898 of JAVHOZ010000024.1, forward strand.
GAAATGGTTGGGGTGACTTTCTTGGTACATAATGGTAAAGATTTTTTGAGCGTGTATGTTGATGAAAATATGGTTGGACACCGTTTGGGTGAATTTTCTCCAACTAAGAAATTCATTCGTCATGGTGGTAAGATGGCCAAAGAACAAGAATCAGCTGCTACTGCCGCCGCCGCTCCAAAAGCCGCCGCTGCTAAGCCAGCTGCTCCTAAAAAGTAATCAAAAATAAAAAGATTTTTAAATTTTTTATATGAATCAGGCCGTAACTGCAAAATTAAGTTTTTTAAGAATGAGTCCGCGCAAAGCGCGCTTGGTTGTTGATATGATTCGTGGTCGTAGGGTAGCCAAAGCTTTGGAAATTTTAACATTATCCAAAAAAACAGCTGCTAGACCGATCATGAAACTTTTGAATTCAGCTATCGCTAATGCTCAACACAATTTTAAGTTAGGAACAGAAAATTTGGCTGTGACTACTATTATGGTTGATGGTGGTCCAATGTTAAAACGTTGGATGCCAAAAGCTCACGGTCGTGCCACTCCAATTCGTGAACGTACTGCACATATTAGTTTGATTCTTACCGAGGTTGCCAAACCAGTTAAGAAAGTGAAAAAAACATCATAATATAATTTAATACTATGGGACACAAAGTTCATCCGAAAATTCATCGCACCCCATTCATTTTTGCTTGGGATTCAAAATGGTATGCTAAAAAAGATCAGTATCCAAATGTTATTGAACAGGAAATTAAGATACGAGAATTTTTGGCAAAAAAATTGAAAGAGGCTGGCATCGATGCTATCAGTATCGAACGCACTCCCAAAGAAGTGATGGTTACCATTTTGGCTGCTAAGCCTGGTATGATTATCGGAAGAAACGGCGAAGGTCTAGAAGTTATCCGCAAAGAAATTGAAAAGAAAATTTTACAGTTTAAAACAAAAGTAAAATTGAATATTCAAGCGGTAACTCAACCAGCTTTGTCTGCTCAGATTGTTGGTCAAAGTATGGCCTCTGAAATTGAACGTCGTATTCCTTTCCGTCGTGTTATGAAACAAGCGATGGAAAAAGTGATGACCGCTGGTGCTCAAGGAGTAAAATTTGCAGTAGCTGGACGTCTAAACGGTGTTGAAATTGCTCGTCGTGAAGTTATGGGTGCAGGAAAAATGTCTCTTATTACTTTGCGCAGTGATGTTGATTACGCTATCGTTGAAGCCAATACTATTTACGGTAAGATCGGTATCAAAGTTTGGGTTTACAAAGGCGAAGCTTTTGGCCGTCGTGATAAATTTGTTAAAAAAGAAGTAGAAAAAGAAAAAACTAAATAAGATTTTTGAAACTGTATGTTGTTACCAAAAAAAGTTAAACATAGAAAATGGCAAAAAGGACGTGGTCGTTTTCGTGGTGTTGCTACTCGCAATAATGCCATTGCTTTTGGCCAGTTTGGTTTGAAAAGTACTACTGCCGGTTGGATAAATAGTCGTCAGATCGAATCCGCTCGTCGTGTTTTGACTCGCTATGTCAGACGTGGTGGAAAGATTTGGATTCGTGTTTTCCCTGATCGTCCTGTTACCAAAAAAGGCAATGAAGTGCCGATGGGTGGCGGAAAAGGTTCTCCGGATCATTATGTCGCTGTGATTAAACCGGGTACAATTATGTTTGAAATGGGTGGTATTACTCGTGAATCAGCAAAGATTGCGATGGATTTGGCTGGTTACAAACTAGGTGTACGTACTAAATTTATTGAAAAGGCTTAAACTTAAAGATTATATGGAAAAACAAGTTATTAAAAAAATAAGTCGTGGGTTTACTGGTCTGGTAACCAGCACAGCGATGACTAAAACCATCACTGTAAAAGTTGATAGGATTAAAAAACATCCGAAGTATCCAAAAAGTTTTACTGTTAGTCGCAAATATCATGTTCATGATGAAAAACAAGCGGCAAAAGTAGGTGATAAGGTTCGTTTTGTAGAATGTCGTCCGCTATCAGCCACCAAACGCTGGAGACTAGTAGAAATTTTAAAAGTTAATGGTTAATCCGTTTTTTTATGATGCAACATCGTTCAATGTTAAAAGTAGCGGATAATACCGGCGCCAAGAAATTGCAATGCATTCGTGTTTTGGGCGGTTATAAAAAACGCTATGGTCAGATTGGTGATATTATTACTTGTGTAGTAAAAGAAGCTACTCCCCATGGTATGGTAAAGAAAAGTGAAGTAGTTCATGTGGTAGTTGTTCGCCAATGCAAAGAGATCCGCCGTGCTGATGGTACTTATATTCGTTTTGATGAAAATGCTGGTGTAATCGTGGACCGCAAAACCAAAGAACCAAAAGGCACTCGTATTTTTGGGCCGATAGCTCGTGAATTGCGTACCAAAGGTTTTCAAAAAATTATTTCTTTGGCGCCGGAAGTGCTCTAAAAAATAAAAATAATATAAGTTTCTGCGAAACTTGAAATTACGTCGAGTTTCGCAAAAAGAATTAAAATTCTTTTTAACTCAACTCTAGTAATTATGAAAATTAAATCAAACGACAAAGTAAAAATTATCAAGGGCAAAGATCGCAACAAAGAAGGCAAAGTAATACAGGTTTTTCCAGTTGCCGGAAAAGTGGTGGTCGAAGGTTTGAATTTGATGAAAAAACATTTGCGTACTCGCAAGACTGGAGAAAAAGGACAGGTAATCGAATTATCCGCTCCAGTGCGTGTAGAAAATGTTTCATTAGTTTGTCCAAAATGCAATCACACTACTCGCGTTGGTTTTAAATTAGACGGCAAAGATAAAAAACGCGTTTGCCGCAAATGTAAAGAGTTTATCGACTAATTATATGACACCTAATTTATACCAAAAATACAAAGAAGTAATAGTGCCAGCTCTGAAGGCTGAGTTGAAATTAAAAAACACTATGCAGGTACCAAAAATTACCAAAGTGGTAATCAATGCCGGTGTTGGTCGTTTTATAAAAGATGCCGGTTATATTGATAATGTAGAAAAGACTTTGTCAAAAATTACTGGTCAAAAACCAATTCGTACTAAAGCCAAAAAAGCTATTTCCAATTTTAAAATCAGACAAGGACAGGAAATCGGTGTAGTGGTGACTTTGCACGGCAAACGCATGTATCAATTTTTAGAAAAATTGGTCAATGTAAGTTTTCCTCGTATCCGCGACTTTCGTGGTATTACTGATAAGGCTTTTGATCGTCAAGGCAACTATACTTTGGGATTAAAAGAAAATACTGCTTTTCCAGAAGTAAAAACTGGCGAAATTGAAAAAATGCATGGCTTGCAGATTATTATCAACACTACCGCCAATGATCGTGTTGCCGGAAAAGCATTGTTAACTCATCTTGGTTTTCCTTTTATAAAATAATACATATATACTAAGGTATAATTTTCATTCATTCGGAAATAAATTTATAAATAAATTTATTTCACTCATTCATATCAATTATGGCAACAGAAGCACAAATTTCTAAATCAAACAAAAAACCAAAGTTTTCTACTCGTATTGTACATCGTTGCTGGAAATGTGGACGTAAGCGTGCCTTTATCCGACATTTTGGTTTGTGCCGTATCTGCTTTCGAGAATTGGCTAACGCTGGTAAGTTGCCAGGCGTACGAAAGTCAAGCTGGTAATTAATTTTTATTTTATAACATTAAATAACAACTGTATTTATGATGACTGATCCAATCGCGGACATGCTCACTCGCATTCGTAATGCGTACCACGTGCGCAAACATGAAGCGACAATTCCATATTCCAAATTAAAGATGAAAATCTGTGAAATTTTGGTACGAGAAGGATATTTGGAAAAAGCTCAAGCCAACGAAGAAAAACACCCACAGATTGTGGTGACTTTGAAATACTCTGGACGCCAAGCAGCTTTGGAGAGTATCAAAAGAATTAGTAAACCAGGTTCACGCTATTATATTCAGACAGATGCTATCGCCAAAGTACTGAATGGCTATGGTATAGCGATTTTGTCCACCTCCAAAGGTTTGATGACTGGCAAAGAAGCTCGCGCGGCCAAATTAGGTGGTGAATTAATTTGTGAAGTATATTAATCAGACAAATTATATTAAATAAAACATATGTCTCGTATTGGTAAAAAAGTTAGAAAAATTCCTCAAGGTGTTAATGTGGAAATAAAAAGTGGTGAATTGGTAATAAAAGGACCAAAAGGTGAATTGCGTTTGAAATTACACCCACGTGTTACCGTATCTACCGCCGATAGCCAACTGACTGTCAGTGTGATTAGTGAAGAAAACACCAAAGACAAAGCTTTGTGGGGAACATTTTCCAGTATTATCGAAAATATGTTGGAAGGTGTAACTGTTGGTTTTAAAAAACAATTAGAAATCAATGGTGTGGGTTATAAAGCTACTATGAAGGGTGCAAATTTGGTGTTGGAAGTTGGTTTTTCTCATCCTGTAGAATTAAAACCGGAGGCCGGCATTAAATTTGAAGTAGAAAAAAACGTAATCACAGTTAGTGGAAACGACAAACAAATGGTTGGTGAAATGGCTGCTCAGATTCGAAGTACTAAAAAAGTAGAACCTTATAAAGGCAAAGGCATCAAATATGTTGGTGAAGTAGTACGCCGTAAGGCTGGTAAGACTGCTGCCAAAGGGGCGGCATAATTTAGCTTAAAGAATATATAAAAATATGCGAAGATTGACCCAGAAAAATAAAAACGGATTACGTAAAATACGTCACGCTCGGGTACGCGCTTCTTTGAATGGCACCAAGCTCCGACCGCGTTTGTCTGTTTTTCGTAGTTTGAGAAGTATTACTGCTCAGTTGATTGATGACGGAGCTGGTAAGACTATTGTCCAAGCTAGTGGAAAAGAAGTTGCTAAAGAAAAAGCTGAAGGCTTGTCAGGAAAGATTGCGGTTGCAAGTTTAGTCGGCAAAAAAATTGCTGAAAAGGCCAAAGCAGCAGGTATTACCAAGGTAGTATTTGATCGTGGTGGCTATCAATATCACGGACGTGTTCAGGCTTTGGCCGATGGTGCTCGGGCTGGTGGCTTGGAATTTTAATTTGTAATGTATTGAATTAAATTTATGCAAAAAAGTTTGAAGAGATCAGGTAGAGAAAAAGAAAAATCCGAATTCGATTCCAA
>JAVHOZ010000025.1:0-4835 GCA_036170335.1 Candidatus Magasanikiibacteriota bacterium
ATCCCCAGGTTCGAAGCCTGGTGTCCTATCCGTTGAACGACAAGGGCAGAAAGTGACTTTTTCTAACACAGACTTTTATTTTTTTGTGGGCCGGCCGGGGATCGAACCCGGGACCTTATCCTTAAGAGGGATCTGCTCTACCAGCTGAGCTACCGGCCCGTGAAGGTGATCTCTTATTGGATTGGATCACCCGGTTTTCTTTCTATTATTTCTATCTTTGGTCCTTTCCAACTTTTGATTTTTAGAGCCGCTTCCGCCGCTTCGGTTTGGGCTTCTTGCTTGCTACTACCTTCACCGCTGGTAATTAATTCTTTTTCTAAAAATATTCCTACTTTAAATATTTTGGCATGATCAGGCCCGGTTTCTTCTAGTACGCGATAAGTGGGCGTAATTCCAAGAATTTCCTGAGAAGATTCTTGGAAACGACTCTTGGCGTCCATATACAGACCATTTTCTAACACATAAGGCAATTTTGAAATCACCCAGTGCAAAATAAACTTTTTGCAGGCATTATATCCTTGATCGAGGTAAATCGCCCCGATCAATGATTCAAAAACATTGGCCATGATATAGTCGCGAGCCTTGGTACCGGCATCTTTGGCTTCACCATGACTGAGAAATAAAAATGGTTCTACTCCAATCTCATAAGCTACACTAGCAAGCATTTTGGCATTTACAAGAGCCGCACGCCAGTTGGTGAGTTCGCCTTCCGGGTTGCCATATTCATTGAAAAGATACTCGGTAACGACTAATTCTACCACTGCATCACCCAAAAACTCTAGACGTTCATTTTGTCCTAATGGGAAGTCGTGGTGTTCATTCAAATATGAGCGGTGAACAAAAGCTTGGACTAAAAAATCAATATTTTTGAATTTCACTCCAACCTTTTCTTCCAATAGTGGGAAGTTTTTTTCTTGAACTTCTAATAAATCTGTTGATTTCATATTTTAGATTATTTTTTTTCTGTCTCAGGTTCACCATTTGGATACATATCCTTGTATAGTGATCCCAGTACGCCATTGACGAATTTGCCAGAGGCAACACCGCCGTAGCTTTTCCCAAGCTCGATAGCCTCGTTGATAGCTACTTTTGGTGGTACTTCTGGGTTGAATTTCATTTCCCAGATACCAATGCGCAAAATATTGCGATCCATCACAGTGATTTTTTCCAATGGCCAGTTTGGAGCATATTTTACGATAGTTTCATCAATTTCTGCAAGGTGATCCATGATGCCGTTGATAATATCATTAGAAAACTGCTTTTCACCACCCAATCCCACACCAAATTCTTTGATATTTTGATTCAAAATAGCCGGTAGAGCAGCGCCAGGCTGTCCCCGAAAATCCCATTCGAAAATAGTCTGCATGGCGATAGAGCGAGCGAGATGACGATTGGACATAGGAAAAAATTTTTGTCGTTATCATTCCCGTGCAAACGGGAATCTAATTTAAACAGCAGATCCCCCCGACCGAGTCGGGGGGGGGTGACAAAATTATTTCTTTTTAGTTTTACGAACAGTGCGAGCGGTGCGTTTGGCTACATCTACAACTTGACGACCACGATAGGTTCCACAAAATGCGCAAGCGCGGTGTGGAAGGGTAGTTTTGTTGCATTTTGGACAAATTGCAGGGTTAATTGCATCTAGTCCGTGTTGTGCAGCACGACGACGTTTGTCGCCACTAGTTCGGCGATGACCGGGTAAACCCATATTGGTAAAATTATTAAGTAAAAAAAGTAAACTTGGAAACTCCAAATTACGTGTTTATTGTATACTAAAAAAGTTGGTTTGTAAAGAGGGCAGTTCGATTGTTTGATAGAATTGCGACCATGTCAACCACCCCTTTTTCTAAACACTCATTCCTTTTTCCTTCAGACACCAATTTCCAATGAATTAAATTTGGAGATTATATCGAGGAATAAATTTATTCACTAAGCAATTTTTTTATGTTTTGAAAATCATCGAGCGAAACAATTTCGTAGGAGCTGTCGGGATAAGATTCTGCGAAAGATTTTGGAGCCGTCAAAGTACGCACAGGTTTTGTTAATTTGAGTTCATAGGTGGACAGTTTTCCATCTTTCTCGGCTATCAAATCTATTTCTTGTTGAGCATGAGTGCGCCAAAAATACAAATTTGATCGTTGCGCCTGGGCAGATTCTTTTTTCATCATTTCGGATATGAAATAATTTTCCCACAGTGCGCCGGCATCGGCGCGTAAATGCAGAGGATTAAAATTATTTATTAATGAATTGCGAATTCCGCAATCGTAAAAATATATTTTGACTTTGCGGCTGATTTCGTTGCGCATATTTCGGCTAAAGGCCGGTAAACGGAAAAGGACAAAAGATTTTTCCAGCAGATCTATATATCGTTCCGCTGTCTTGTAATTGAAACCGATGCGCTGGCTTAATTCATGATATGAAACTTCTTGTCCGATTTGCAAAGCAATCGCCAATAGCAATTCACGAATTTTATGGCTGTTTTTTACCAAGTCAAAAGATAAAATATCTTTATATAAATAATTTTCTGTCAGTTGAATTATGTTTTGGATTTTTTCATCTTGGGAAACAGAATTGTATATGGTAGGATAGGAACCATAAATTAAACAAGTTTGAATTTTCGTCGCGAAATCAATCGGCTCGGTGGCGGATTCAATTTCTGAAAAAGAAAAAGGATAAAGCGTGAATTGTTCATGTCGTCCAGTGAGCGGTTCGGAAATTTTGTTGGCCAAGTCAAAAGCGGATGAACCGGTGGCGATAGCGCGCACATTCGGCAGATAGTCGGCAATTATTTTGAGGATGTGGCCGGGGTTGGAGAGATATTGCATTTCATCAAATATTACAATTCCTTTATCGCCGATAATTTGTTTCAATACCAAAGAATCTGGGATAAGTTGGTCTTGTACACGGGATTCATCACAGTTGAGAATAGTTATTTTTTTATCTGGTTGATTGAACAGGTTTTTTAAGAGAGTAGTTTTGCCTACTCGTCTGGCGCCGTAGAGGACAACAATTTTGCCTTTGTTGAGCGTATTAATGATTTTTTGTTCGATTTTACGATGGATATACATATATTTATGATTAAAAAATAGGATTAGTAATACTAATATTAGTATAAAAAATAGGATTTGTCAAGTGATAAAGCATTTTTTGGCTGCACTTAGCTATTTATAAAATAAATAGTTGGGTGGAACTTAAAAAATTCCAATTTCTAAATCTAGTTTGGAAATTGGATCGAGGTAAAATTTGTTTTGATTATATCGTTGTTGGTCACCGGATATTGGAAAGTAATTTTTTTGTTAGTAACTTTATAAAGTTATTTAATATTTGACAAACTTTATAAAGTTTGTTAGTATAGTTGGTATATGACGATTAAGCAAAAATTGGAAACTATCCAAAAGTTATCCGGTTTTACTCAAACCAAGTTGGCCGACAAGCTCGGCGTGTCTTTTGTGGCTTTCAATAACTGGTGGAATGAAAAATCTGTACCCAGAGCGAAGATGCAAACTGCCATTGATGAATTATTTTTGGAAATGACCGGACAAAAAATAATTCCAGCCAATCAACTTATTGCCAAAAAACAATTTCTGAAGAAGAAATCCACTGAACACAAAAATATTGTGTCAGAAATTTTGAACAATCCGGATATACGTGATCAATTTATTTTGAAACTTACTTACCATAGCAACAGTATCGAGGGTAACACCCTTACCGAGCCGGATACAGCCGCCGTAATTTTTGATAACGTAGCTTTGCCAAACAAAAGTTTGACTGAACAAATGGAAGCGAAAAATCATCAGGCCGCCTTGAATTATTTATTTGATTATATCGCTAAAAAAGAAAAAATTGATGAAAATTTTGTTTTAAAATTGCATGGTATTCTGATGAATGGTATTCAGTCGGACGCTGGTTTGTATCGTCGTCATGGAGTTATAATACTCGGGGTAAATTTGGCGACATCCAATTATCTCAGTGTGCCAAAATTAACAGCTGAGATTATATCACAAGTGGTTAAATCAAGTGAGGATATTATTGCTTTGCTGGCTGATGTGCATAGAAGGTTTGAACAAGTGCATCCTTTTTCCGATGGTAATGGACGGGTGGGGCGTTTGTTGATGACCGCCATGTTACTGCAAGAAAATTTTACTCCAGCCGTTATTCGTCAACAACAGAAACGTTTATATTATACTTACCTATATAAGGCGCAGACCAAAAAAGACAATAGTCAGCTGGAAAATTTTTTGTGTGATGCGATGATGGACGGTTTTGATATTTTGGAACGGAAGGATGTAAAATGATTTATTTATGAAAATTAAATTGATACAAAATTCTTCGCAATATAATGAAATGAGCCAGCAGTTGAATGGTTCATTTGCCCAATCTTGGCAGTGGGGTGATATTTTGGTTGCCGAAGGGAAGAATGTGGAAAGGTTGGCTGTAGAAAAAGATGGGGCAGTAGTGACTGCTGCTCAAGTAGTTTATTTACCGCTTATTTTTGGTTGGCATTATGCTTTTTGCCCAAAGGGGCCGGTTGGAGAGTTGAATGCGGAAGTTCTGGATATATTTGTTGAATATTTTAAAACAAAGGGGGTTTTATTTTGGAGGATTGAACCGGCGCAAAAAATAATTAGTAAAAATTTGAAAAATAGTTATGATGTCAATCCGCGCGCGACCTTAGTTTTGGATTTGCAAAAAAGTGAAGAAGAAATTTTGAATGCGATGCACGCTAAAACTAGGTATAATATTCGTTTAGCGCAAAAGAAAAATTTGGAAATAAAAAATAAAAAGAATTTAAAAATATTTTTGGAGTTGATGAAAAAAACCGGCAGTCGGGATGG
>JAVHOZ010000026.1:0-4815 GCA_036170335.1 Candidatus Magasanikiibacteriota bacterium
TTATGACTGAAGAAATTAGCGAATTTGAAACCCGTGTTGGGCGCCTAAAGACTATCAAAGACGCTGGCGTGGAACCATATCCAGCCAAAAGCGAAAAGGGTATTCCTTTAGAGCAGGTCAAAACCATGACGGTTGATACACCTGTCCAATCTAGTGGTCGCCTTATAGCAATGCGTGATATGGGAAAACTTTGCTTTTCTCATCTCAAAGATGCTTCCGGCAAAATCCAATTGGCTGTATCAGAAAAAGAACTCGGCAAAGAAAAATACAAATTTTTTGTTAAAAACTTTGATTTAGGTGATTTTATCTCAGTTGAAGGCACTATTTTTGTGACCCATGCTGGTGAAACCTCTATTTTGGTAAAGGATTACACTTTACTTTCCAAAGCGCTTTTGCCATTGCCAGAAAAATTTCACGGACTCAATGATACTGAAATTCGCTACCGCAAACGTTATTTGGATTTACTGTCCAACGACGAATCTATAGCCATCGCCAAAATTCGTAGTAATGTTGTAAAACAAATTCGTAACTATTTTGACGATTTAGGTTTTTATGAAGTAGAGACACCTGTTCTACAGACATTATATGGCGGAGCGCTAGCCAAACCTTTTGTGACCCATCACAACGCTTTGGATATCCCATTATTTTTGCGTATTGCTCCAGAATTATATTTAAAACGCTTAATAGTTGGTGGTTTTGAAAAAGTATATGAAATTGCCAAATGTTTTCGCAATGAAGGCATTGATCACAATCACAATCCAGAATTTACCCAAATTGAATTTTATTGGGCTTATGCCGATTATACCAAACTCATGAATTTGATGGAGGATTTATTACCAAAATTGATCAAAGCCGCCGGCAAAGAATTAAAATTAAACATTGGCGGTAAAGAAGTAGATTTTACTGGACCATATCCACGTGTTTCCATGCGTGAATTAATCAAACAATATGCTAAATTTGATATTGAAGATTATCCCGACGATGAATCAATGTATAAAAAAGCAACTGAGTTAAAAATAGAAGACCTTAAACCCGGTACTGGTCGTGGCAAATTGATTGATGAAATTTATAAAGCTTATGCTCGTCCACATATCATCAATCCGATTTTTATGATTGATCATCCGGTAGAGCTATCTCCACTGGCCAAGAAAAAAGTTTCTGACCCACGCTATGTAGAAAGATTTCAACTATTATGTGTTGGCGGCAATGAACTCTGCAACGCTTTTTCTGAGTTAAATGATCCGCTTGATCAGGAAGAAAGATTCAAAGAACAAGCCCGTCTGGAAGCCGCTGGCGATGATGAGAGCATGCCCTATGATGATGACTTTGTAACTGCCCTAAAACACGGCATGCCTCCAACTGGGGGACTTGGAATGGGCATTGATCGCTTAATAAAATTATTGGTAGATGCTGACAATTTAAAAGAAGTGATTTTGTTCCCAACGATGCGACCTGAAAAATAAATATGTCCAAAGTAATGATTTTTGGGACATTTGATATCATCCATCCTGGACATATATATATTCTCACACAGGCAAAAAAAATGGGCGATTTTCTAACAGTTATAATAGCTCGAGATCAAACTGTCCTTGAAGTTAAAAATAGAAAACCACAGAATAGCGAAAAAGTTAGATTAAAAAATATTTCTGAATTAAAAATTGCAGATAAGGTAATTTTAGGGAATATTGGCGATAAATATCAGGTAATAAAAGAAGAAAAACCAGATATTATAGCGCTGGGATACGACCAACGTGCTTTTGTTGATGAGCTTCAAAATGTATTAGACAAAAGTATTAAAGTAATAAGAATAAAGTCATATAAGGAAGAAATTTTTAAAAGTTCAAAATTTAGAACAGACTAAATTATGCAAAAGGTTTTAATCGCCACAACTAACATTGATAAATTTAAAGAAATTACTAATTTTTTTGGCGATTTAAATTTTAATTTTGTAAATTTAAAAGATACAGGATTGAACAATATAGAAGCCGATGAACCATTTGATACTACTTGGGAGAATGCTCTAGCCAAAGCCAAATTTTATGCCAAAAAAAGCGGACTTTTGACAATCGCCGAAGATACCGCTTTTTACGTAAAACATCTAAAAGGAACGCCTGGTATAAAAGCCAAGCGCTTTGCCACGACACCAGAGCAGCGCAATTCAAAAATACTCAAACTATTAGTTGGTGTTCCAAAATCCAAACGCCAAGCCTATTTCGAAACCCATGCCTGCGTCTACCATCCTGATACCGATGTATTTGCCATCTTCCCAGGAAAAGTCGAAGGTCTAATTTCTGAAAAAAGCATTTCGGATTTTCGTCATGGGATGAACTATGATTGTATTTTTTATTATCCACCACTAAAAAAGAATTTTTCTGAATTAACTATTCCTGAAAAAAATACTGTCAGCCACCGTGGACAAGCGATTGTAAAAGTTGGTTTTTATCTTTCCAAACAATTTGCTTTTAAACAAATGGTAGTACCTGGGGCAATAATTGTAAAAGATAAAAAAGTGTTTTTTACTAAACGTCGTGATACTAGGCCAGCTTTTAACAACAAATGGGAATTCTCTGGTGGGGGAGTAGAAAATGGTGAAAAAGTATTAGATACACTTATTCGTGAAGTGAAAGAAGAAACTGGTTTTACAGTTCAACCTTTAGAGTTATTGCCACAAGTTTGGACAAAAACAGAGCACAAATATAACTATCAAGTATTTTTATTAGTATATATTTGTAAAATAAAATCGGGAAAAATGAATATTGCTAACAATGAAACCGCTGACTATGGTTGGTTTACTTTAAAAGAAGCTTTAAAATTGGATTTTTTACCGTTGAATAAAGAAATTATTCAACATAATAAAAATATTTTGAAAAAATATATAGACTAAATATATGCTAGACATAAAATTTATTCGTGAAAACATTGAATTGGTAAAACAGAATTGTGCCAATCGCCGAGTCAAAATTGATATAAACAAACTGTTGGAAACAGATGATGAGCGCCGTACTTTAATGAAAAAAGTAGAAATATTGCGCGCTTCTCGCAACCAAGGTTCAAAAGGCAAACCAACTGAAGAAGAAATATTAACAATGCGAGAGGTTGGAGAACAGATCAAACAAATTGAGTCACAACTGGAAGCTGTCGAGGTTGAATACAAAAATTATCTGATGCAAATTCCCAATTTAACTCACCCGGATAGTCCAATTGGTGACGAAGAAGATTGTAAAGTAATTTATCAAAGTCCAAAAGAATTCAAACTGGGTTTTACAGCCAAAGATCATGAAGAATTGATGCTCGCAAATGATTTGATAGATTTTGAACGAGGCACAAAAGTATCTGGCGCAAAATTCTATTTTACAAAAAATAATTTAGTGCGCTTAAATCAAGCGCTACTAAATTATGGAATAGATGTTGTAACCAAACATGGATTCACCTTGATGGAAACACCTGACCTTGCTAAAAACGAGATTCTAACCGGCATTGGATTTAATCCTAGGGGAAAAGAAACCCAAGTATATTCCATTGAAAATACCGACTTGAGTTTGATCGGAACAGCTGAAATAACCATGGGAGGTTATCACGCAGACGAAGCACTAGACCTTTCCAGTGGTCCCAAAAAATATGTAGCGATCTCGCATTGTTTCCGTACTGAGGCTGGATCCTATGGACGCACTAACAAAGGATTATATCGGGTTCACCAATTTACGAAGTTAGAAATGTTTATCTATTGTAAACCAGAGGAAAGTGAAAAATTACATCAAGAAATTTTAGCCATTGAAAAAGAAATTATCGATGGGCTAGAACTAAATTACAGGGTTATAGACATCCCATCTGGAGATCTGGGTGGTCCGGCCTATCGCAAATATGATCTGGAAGCTTGGATGACAATGAACAACGGATTTGGAGAAATTACCAGTTGTAGTAATTGTACTGATTATCAGTCCCGTCGATTAAACATTAAATACCGCAAAGAGAACGGCGATACCGAGCTGGTGCACACGCTCAATGGTACTGCTGTAGTACTCAGTCGCTTTCCAATAGCGATAGTAGAACAATATCAGCAAGCGGATGGATCGATTTTAATTCCCAAAGTACTGCAACCTTATTGCGGTCTAGAAAAACTTTAATTATATATGCAGAAGATCAGAAATATTGCCATTATCGCCCACGTTGATCACGGAAAAACCACACTCGTAGACGCGCTTTTACATCAGGCAAAAACCAAATTCAGCAAAGATACTGTCGACCAAATTTGTGTTATGGACAGTAACGACCTAGAAAAAGAACGCGGTATTACTATCTTCTCCAAAAATGCGGCGGTGCGTTGGGGTGATTTTAAACTTAATATTATCGATACTCCAGGACACGCCGATTTCGGTGGGGAAGTGGAGCGCGTTTTGACTATGGCCGATGGTTGTTTGTTGTTGGTAGATGCCAAAGAAGGTCCGATGCCTCAAACTCGTTTTGTGCTCAAAAAAGCCTTAGCGATGAAATTAAAAATCATCGTGGTAGTAAACAAAATCGACAAGCCAGATGCTCGCCCTGCTTTTGCTTTGGACAAAACCTTTGATCTTTTCTTGGAACTTGGTGCTGACGATGAAACTGCCAACTTTCCAGTAATTTACGCCAGTGCCAAACAAGGTTTAGCTGGTCTGGAACCTGATCTTTCCAAAATGACTGATGTTGGACCATTGTTTGATACTATTTTAAGTTTTATTCCTGAACCAAGCGGTGACGCTGATCAGCCTTTACAAATGCTTATCACTACTTTGACCGCCGACAGTTACAAGGGTCGTATCGCTACAGGAAAATTACTAA
>JAVHOZ010000027.1:0-4807 GCA_036170335.1 Candidatus Magasanikiibacteriota bacterium
TAATAAATTAATACTTGTCTCGCGACTCGAAGTTATGAGCCGAGGCTCATCCTTTCACCCTCGCGGGTGAAAAAAGCGAAAAAGTCATTTTATCCGTGATATTTTTTATCCTTATTTTACACCCCAACTGCCGTTTTTAAATCCGCCACTTTATCCGTTTTCTCCCAAGGAAATTCATTACGTCCAAAATGTCCGTAAGCAGCAGAAGATCGATAAATCGGTTTTAGTAAATCAAGTTTTTCAATAATTTTTCCGGGACGAAAATCAAACACTGTTTTCACCGCTTCTTCCAATTTTTCGTCAGCTATTTTGCCGGTTCCAAAACTATCCACCCGGATGCTGGTTGGTTCAGCGCGACCAATCACATAGGCTACCTGCACCTCACATCTATCAGCCAAACCAGCCGCCACGATGTTCTTGGCCACATAACGAGCCATATAGGCACCAGATCGATCTACTTTGCTTGGATCTTTCCCGGAAAAACAACCACCACCATGACGCCCCATACCACCATAAGTATCAACTATAATTTTGCGTCCAGTCAAACCGGTGTCCCCTTGAGGACCGCCGATAACAAAACGACCAGTCATGTTGATAAACAAAGCAGTTTTATCGTCCATATATTTTTCGCAAACCGGTTTTATTACTTTTTCGGTAATATCAGCGCGAATTTGCTCGTTGGTAGCGCTATCGTGATGTTGAGCAGAAATTACTACATTTTGTAGACGAGTTGGCTTACCATCGACATATTCGACCGCTACCTGAGATTTGCCATCGGGACGCAAATATGGAATTTCACCATTTTTGCGAACGTCAGCCAAACGTTTGGCCAATTTGTGAGCCAAAGAAATTGGCAATGGCATCAATTCTTCAGTTTCATTACACGCATAACCAAACATCAAACCCTGATCCCCCGCACCCTGTTCTTCGACTGCTTTTTGATCCACACCTTGAGCAATATCTGGAGATTGTTCATGAATAGACACTAACACACCAGCGTGTTCACCGTCGATTCCAAAAGCCGGATCGGTGTAGCCAATATCCGTCAAAACACCACGCACAATCTGTTGCACATCGGCATAACCATTGGTAGTAACTTCACCACCAACAATGACCAAACCGGTAGTAGTAAAACATTCGACAGCGACACGAGATTTTGGATCTTGACCAATTAATTTATCCAACACCGCATCAGAAATTTGGTCACAAATTTTATCAGGATGACCTTCAGTCACTGATTCTGACGTAAAAACAAAATTATTTGACATATTTTATATAAAAAATTAACGACAGAAGGAAGTTGTTAATAAGTAATCGACCTTACACTTAGCAACAACTAACACCGTCAAAAGTGAATGAATTTCATTATACTAACTACTAATATAAATGTAAATACCACTAATACTAAAGATGTTACAAAAGGAGCCAATGGCAAATCATAACGTTCTGCCGGCAGATCACCGGCCTTTTTTGCTTTCCAGTAAATCAAAACCATCAATATTGCTTCAATTCCCAAAAACAATCCACCTACTACTTCCAAAATGTGTAAAAAATTCCTCCAACCCATCATGAAAAAAGCCAAAGGAAACAAAATAACAAAAAAAGTAGCAAAAAATGACGGCATTTTCCAATCCCAGATCAAACTTTGTTTGAGCGATATCCCCAATCCCATAAATCCTGTTCCCATCGCAAATACGGCAAATACGTTGGCCAAAACTCGAATCCAAGAACCAAATTTATTGCCCAAACCAAGAGTGGCAATTTCGGTAGTTTCTTTTCCCATCACTCCCACCACTGCCAAAGCAAAAATAATATAAACAAAAATAGGAATAAGAGTACCGATAATTAAAGCCTTTCTAAAATGTCGCTGACTACCCGGTAACAAAGCATGCGCCTCAACAATAGATGGTGAAGCATTCAACGCAAACAAAATAACCCCAAATGGCAGAAAAATATTACCCCAATTTAAATAACTAAAATTTATTATTTGGACATGAGGCAAAAAAGCAAAAGAAATTCCCAAAATGATACTAATCACTAAAATACTCAAAACCTTTTCAAATACTTTGATTGTTTGCAATCCGCGCCAAACCAACACACTACCAATCGCCCAAAATATTACCGTCCACCAGATAGCCGTGCCACCAAAAATTCCTGCTAATGATTCACCTTCCCCCACCAAATACGCCAACAGCACCCCCATACCACTGGAAATAATAATCACCGACATCAAAATCTTGGCCCAACCACCCAAATATTTTCCGGCCAACCCTGGTAGCTGAAAACTTTCTTTGGTACGAACAGCAACTTCACCAATCATTAAATTTAGAAATAACATCACTGTCCCCAAAACTAAAATATATGCCAACCCGATCCAAATACCAACTTGTGCCACCACATATGGAATACCCAAAACACCAGCCCCAATCGTCATGCCAGTAATCATAAACACGGCATTGTTGATGCCAACAGTTTTTTTATAAACACCTTGATGTAAGACAACCGCTGATTCTTTTTTCAACATAAAATATTTTTAGTATTTTTATTTTATCACAAAATCGACAAAACAAAAAGTCCCGATCGAGTCGAGACTAAAAAAATAATTGGCCACCTACACTAAAAAGTGGGCGTGACAGGAATCGAACCTGTGACCTCGTCATTATCAGTGACGCGCTCTAAACCATCTGAGCTACACGCCCGTATTGCCTCTGTGGGCGACACAGGAATCGAACCTGTGACCTTTTGAATGTCGATCAAACGCTCTAACCATCTGAGCTAGCCGCCCTCTTTTGATATTTTTAACACTCTATTTATAATACTTTTTTGGAAAATTGTCAATCTTCTCTCTACCCCCCCCGAAGCAATTTGTCAAATTTTTCGTTTTTAGAAAAAAATTAGTTTAAGGCTAACTAAAAATCACGATAAGTGTTATCATTTCTGCGTTCTATAGTGATAACAAAGATAGCGTCAGCTACAATTCTATAGATAATCCTAATTTGGCCTTTTCTGACTCGATAAATACCATCTTGACCTTTCAGCTTCTTAACATCCAGTCCAACCACTTTGCCAACTTTAATTAACTCTAATATTTCTTTCACCAACTCTTTTTCTTTTAAAGAGAATTTATCCAGCGCTTTTTGAATTTTATCCACCATAAAATTATAATCGGGATAAAATTTCATCTATCTTTACACCACCTTTTTTTATTTTGGTAAAGTCTACTACCTCTTCCCAATTTTCATCACTGTCTACAGGGCTAATGGTAAAAACCGGTTTGGATCGTCTGACCACCATAAAACTGGCGCCTTTATTAATTTTTTCTATATAATCCTCCAAATGTTCACGCAGATCCTTTACACCCACTATTGTTTTTGTTTTTTGCATAATTTAAAGTTAATTCTAAAATTAACTTTAAATTAACATACAAATAAACTTCTGTCAAATTAAAACAAAAAAACTGTCTTGATAGGCAGTTTTTCCTTAACTATACAAATGTGACAAAGACCGCTGCCTATTTATCTATTTTTGATACTAGATCATGATAGATTCGACTTGGATCACTGATTTTCATCAGAGTATCTCCAGAAAGGAGGTGATCCATCCCCAGCTTCCGCTAGGGATGCCTTGTTACGACTTCACCCTAGTCATTGACCCTGCCTTCGTCCTCTTGCGAGGCCTACGAGCATTGCCAACTCCCGTGGTGTGACGGGCGGTTTTCTAATCAAATAAACTATTACTAATTTATTGTTAGGACGCCACCGGACGAACGGTTTTCCCGTATCCTGGCGGCTTCCAACTTAGCGCTAAATTTTTTAAGAAAATTATGTTTCTTACCAAATTCACGCATTTCATTCCGTAATTGTTGGATTTTTTCAAATCCTTTTTCGTTTAAATGTTGCTTATTTCTTATCATAAGAACAATTTCACGAAACAAGATATAGACTTTGCGTTTTTTTGCTTGCAAAGGGTATTGATCAAGAAAAGGAAAAACTTTTTCTTCCAGATCTCTCGCGCTGGTCACTTTGAACTTGGCATGAGGAAACCATCCATAACGTTCGTAAGAACAATCATAAATTTTTCCACAACCAATAGTGACAACAATGCGCTCAAGAATTTCTCTATCATCAGCGCGAAGTTCTATTTCAAACTCCGGCTTAATTTCAATACCACTTTTAAGGGTTTTATGGTGATTAATACTCACCGAAAACGAACCCTCTCCATCTATAAATCCTGCAATATAATGCGGATTGAGTGGTTTTTGTTGGATTTGTTCCTTCCCAATTGGAGGCTTAAGTTTAGGATTGCGCCTAAACGGCTTCCGATTGGTACTATGAACTCTGCAGACTTCTGACATAACATTGATTAAGAATTACTTCTTATCTACCTCGGGGTTAGTTTACCATAGAATAGATAATCATTCTAGTGGATAACTCTGAGGATTATGTCAGATCTCCTTGGGTCACGAAAGAGAACATTTTCTTACATCTCCGGTTCACCGA
The DNA here is from genome assembly GCA_036170335.1 of Candidatus Magasanikiibacteriota bacterium. Lineage (GTDB taxonomy): Bacteria > Patescibacteriota > Patescibacteriia > Magasanikbacterales > GWA2-37-8 > CAIOJG01. The sequence goes on from JAVHOZ010000027.1 coordinate 4,500, forward strand.
TAGCTAAATGGCGTTTGTATTGAAAGACTTCCCCATGTACTCACAGATGGGTCGTCAACCAAATAACTATTATAACGTGAACTCAAGCTGTAAAATGCTTATGGGCCCTTCGTTTTCTCCTCGCGGATAAAACGTGCCCTCTGCTTTCGGCGTTTCAATTCGCCGTAGATGATTTGCACATCTTTTTCTCTATCGCTGCCAAGCGATCCGAGTACAAGACCCGAGAACGTATTCAACGCAGCGTGGCTGATCTGCGTTTACTAGCGATTCCGACTTCATGCAGGCGAGTTGCAGCCTGCAATCTGAAC
>JAVHOZ010000028.1:0-4804 GCA_036170335.1 Candidatus Magasanikiibacteriota bacterium
TTGTTTAATTGAACATTTTTTTTATTTACAGGAGCCGATTCTCCAGTTAATACTGATTCATCTACCGTTAGATTTTCAACTTTAATTATGCGTAGATCTGCTGGTACTACATCTCCGGTCTCAATCACTACAATATCTCCTGGAACAAGGTCAGTAGCATTAATTAGTTCATCTTTACCGTCTCTTTTTACACGCGCTCTAGCAATGACAAATTTCTTCAAAAGTTGCAAAGATTTTGCAGAATGATATTCTTGAAAAAAACCTAAAATTGCATTAATGGTAATAAAGATTAAAATCATTATCGCATCAATTTTTTCTCCAAGATAAAATGCTAAGCCAACCGCAAAAAAAAGCAGATAAATAAATGGCGATTTAAATTGATTCAAAAATATATTCCACCAATGTGATTCTTTTCCAACAACCTTATTTTCTCCATAAACTTTTAATCTAACCGTTGCCTCATTTTTAGACAATCCGTTTTCAGATGTCTTTAAATCTAAAAGAATATTTGCTGATGAAAGTGCTGTAAATTTTTGAAAATACATAAGAATTATTATTTTATTAACATAGGTATTATATCATAAAAATTGACTTTGTGTCTTTCCGTAATAAATATAATTTATAACAAAAAAATCATCGACCACTCTGCTCTACATCTAATCGAATTAGACACAAAGCAGTTTGGTTGTCGATGATTCTTCCTAATGTATGCATCGTCAAAAATTACCTTATTAGTAATAATAATGCCGCGCCACCAAACTCAATATGAGGAGATTCGGTTCTACCAACACCGTGTCCAGAAACATCAAAAACATGACCATCACCATGCACGCTACCAACATGTTTTTGTAAATCAAAGACTTTTCCGGTGCCATCTACATGTCCAGCCTTATGACCACTAATATCAAAAACCTCACCATCACTATGCACTTTGCCTAGATGTTTTTGACCTAGACTATATACTTCACCCTCGTCATTTATCTTCGCAATTTTTACTGAGCTGGAATTATAAATATATCCCATATTTTTTAATTTATTTTTGAGCTGTGTTTATGAAAAAGTTCGGACGTTTTTTCGAGACAATTAACGAAACGGCGGGGGGGGCGAAACGGCGAACGGTGTTTTTTCGTGCCAGCTTTGCCGGCGCGCCACCAACCATTTTTAATTATCGTCCACCATAATAATACAAAAAAATACGATTAAAGTCAAACTAATCAAAATTTTTCTTTAATTAAAAAATTCTACTTTTTAATATTTGTGTTCGTTCGCGATAGTCAGGAATAGCTCGTGATAATAAATTCCAAAACTTTTGTGAATGATTGAATTCTTGCAAATGACACAATTCATGCGCAACAATATATTCAGCTAATTTATCCGGTAAAAAAATAATCTTGTAATTGAAATTCAGATTTCTTTTTTTAGAACAACTGCCCCAACGAGTTTTATGATTTTTGATAGATACATTTCCAAATGAAAATTTGTATACCTTATTTATTTTTTTCACTTTCGTTAGCACAAACTCGCGCGCCTGTTCACTATATTTTTTATATTCCCGCTTGCCACCGCCAAGCCGTACGGTTTTACCCAATCGTAAAAAAGAATCCAACTTGTCCAACACCCAACTCGCTTTTTCTTTCAAAAATCTCTCAACTTTATTTTCGCCAAAATCAACCGGAACTGTAACAACAACACTGGCATCACAATAAACAGCCACTCGCAATCTACGCGCTCGCGCGCTTTTCCTCACTGTATATTCAACTTCACGATTATGTAATATTGTTTTCCTCCTCTTCATAATTTCTAGGGGTGAACAAAAAGAAAATTTATTTTCTTTTTGTGAAGCCTGACGAAATTTCAAGCTCGCTTATAAAGTTAGAATTTTTTAATAACAATATCCACCAACCGATTAAGGTATTTGTGAAAATCGTTAACCTCCAATTTGTCGCTATAATCTTTTAATAACATTTCTTGAATGGCGCGTTTCACATCTTTAATAAATTCATCCCGTTTGGATGATTCTTGCCAACCAATATCCAACACGGCATCTAATCGCAAAGTCAATTCTTTAATAAATTCAATAAACACGGATTCTTTGAAATTCTTTACAAATTCCTCTGATACCACATATAGACCATATTCGCGTAAATTTAATCCCAAATCTTCCGCCTCATTACCTTTTTTCTTAACATCATTTAATAATTCATAATATTTTTTTATCCGTTCCGATAAATCAATTTGATTTTGCTCAAATTCTTTTCTTATTGCCGACAACCGTTCGCTAAATCGTTTGAATATCGGATCGGTATCAATATTCACCGAAATTTCACGCTTCAACATTTTTTCCAAATTCAAAGCTTTTTCCTCATCATCCATTTTTTCCAATTGTTGCAAAGCGTAAATCTCATTAATTTTTAATTCACGAAAATTCTTGGTTATGCCTTCATAGTCCACTTTTTCCTGAATTAACTCCTTTAATTTTTGTCCGTACTCCGCTAATTCGTGCATACTGTATTCTTCTCCCAAAAATTCTTTGGAAAAAGCCAAATAAAAACTGGTAATCCATTCAAATTTGCGTAAAGATTGTTTTAAAAATGGATCGGGAGATAATATCTCAAAAAACATCTTTAATTTATTGTAACGATCAATAAAAAATTGCTGTTTATCTTCACTGTCCACAAATATCTTTAAACAATAACGCAAATTATCCATAGATGGATCCTCGGTGTTCACATTGGCGAACAAACGCAAAATCTCATCCAGCGTCTCAGAAAATCTATCCTTAATATGATCAATATTCAACATGGCCGTATCCACGATACTCTCGTCAAAATCCAATGCCTTTTCCAAATTGCGTGTCATGCCATAATAATCAATAATTTTGCCACAACCTTTATTTGGATAGATGCGATTGGTGCGCGCTATGGCCTGCAATAAATTATGGTCGCGCAATGGCTTATCTAAATACATCATCTGCTCCACCGGCGCATCAAAGCCGGTCAAAAGCATATCGCACACCAATAAAAACTTTAACGGATTTTGTGGATCCTTAAATTCATCAATAATTCTTTCGCGTTGGCGTTTGTTGGTATTATATTCTTTTAGATCATCAGTATCACTATTTCTGTCCCCTGCCGAATACACCACTGCCGACCATTTTTTTGGTACCAATTCATCTAATAATTTTTTGTATTTTGATGTCGCCTCGCGGTCATAACAAACTATCTGCGCTTTAAAACCATTGGGCAATACATATAATTTGTAATGTTCCACAATATCCTGAATAATCGCCCGCATCCGTTTGTCCAATTTTATTACTGCCTCTTTTTTACCATATTTCTTAGATAAAAGTTCTTTTTGTTTTGGTTCCAAATCAACAGTAATTTCCTCAAACTGTTTCTCCACTTTTTCTTCATCAATAAAAAACTTGGACAAACGCGCTTCGTAAGTCACGGGCAAAGTAGCGCCATCGTCTATGGCCTGTTGAATGGAATAATAATCTAAATATCTTTCACCGTCTTCACCAAAATTACGGTGAGTATTCAAAGTCAAATGATCAATCGGCGTGCCAGTAAAACCAAAGAAAAAAGCGTTTTTCATACTGGCGCGTAAATTGATGGAAGAAAAACCCTCGTTGCCACGATGACCTTCGTCACATAACACTACAATATTTTCATTAAGATTTTCAACCTTCGCTGGTAAATCATTAAACTTTTGAATAGTAGAAATAAAAATTCCTCGTTCGTCATTAACAATCTTTTTAGCTAAATCGCGTTTGCTTTCCACTCGTACTACATTTAATCCGCCACAATTCACAAAGGTTTCAAAAATTTGATCATCCAAATCAATTCTATCCACCAAGACAAATACTTTTGGATTCTTTAATTCCGGAGCAAAACGAAGTTTCCAAGCGGTAAAAAACATAGACAAACTTTTACCGCTTCCTTGCGTATGCCAAATAAGTCCGCGTTTTTTATCTCCATCCAAAACCCGATCAAAAATTTTATTAGTCGCCCGCAACTGCTGATAACGACAAATCTTTTTAATCGTTCGCTCTTTGGTCTTCTCAAAAACAATAAAATTTTTAATAATATCCAGCAATCGCTCTTTTTCCAACAAAGCTCGCAAGGTCATCTCTAAATTTTCCTCCTTGTCATTCCCGCGAACGCGGGAATCTATCTTCTCCTCACTTCTCCACTCCGCCCAATACTGCTTTGGACTGTAAGTAACCCCATAGACGGTTTTTAATCCATCAGTCGCGATATTAAAACAATTTGGCAAAAACATTTTCCACGCATTGCGTTCATAACGACCAATTTGATCAACCGCATTTTCATAATTCACCGACACCGAAGCAGTCGGGCTTTTGGCCTCAATATCCACCACCGGCAAACCATTTATAAAAATCATAATATCCGGCCGAATATTTTCACTGCTACCTTCAAAATAAAATTGGTTCGTCACCACAAACTGATTTTTATCTCCCCAGTCAATCACCTTGTAATTTATAGTCCGCTTCGTCGCCAAATCCATAATGTCCACGCCATTTCTAAACAAATTCAAAAACCATTCATTAGTATCTATCTTTTTAATTTCTCTCACCACATTGTACGCCTCGTCATCATCAATATCATTGATTCGCTTAATCGCGACCAATAATAACGGCGTGATAATATATTCACTTTCAAACTCGCGCAACTTCGCAAATTCTTGCGGAGGAATATATTCATACCCGAGCGTGTCGGATAGATATTTTATGATGTGATTTTCTACGGTGTATTGTTCGTTAAATTTCATAAAAATTGTT
>JAVHOZ010000029.1:0-4711 GCA_036170335.1 Candidatus Magasanikiibacteriota bacterium
GCACCTTATCAACTTTGTTAACTTGCCATTTTGTCTATTTTTAGGTAAAATATTAAAGTGATTAAAAATTAATTTAAAATTAAAATCGCTTAGTTAAGCCAAATTTTGTTATGAAAGAATTACCAAAAGCCTACGAACCGCAAAAATACGAGGATAATATCTATAAACACTGGGAAGACAGCGGGTTTTTTAATCCGGATAATTGTGAAAAAGCTGGTTTGGTAGACGTTGCCAAAGGTAATTTTAGTATGGTTTTGCCGCCGCCAAACGTTACTGGCACATTGCATATTGGACATGCCTCCATGCTTGCAATCGAGGATTTGGTGACTAGGTACAAAAGAATGCAAGGATTTAAAACTTTGTGGTTACCAGGTACCGATCATGCGGCGATTGCTACTCAGACCAAAGTAGAAAAACTTTTTATTGAAAAAGGTATTAAAGATCCAAAAAAAGAATTGGGTCGCGATAAATTTTTGGTGGAAGTGGAAAAATTTGCTCAAGAATCGCACGATACCATTGTTAATCAATGTAAAAAAATGGGATCCAGTATGGATTGGAGTCGTGAAGCTTATACTTTGGACGATGCCAGAAATTTGGCAGTGCGACATGTTTTTAAAAAGATGTATGATGATGGTTTGATTTATCGTGGTTATCGTTTGGTAAATTGGTGTCCGCGTTGTAAATCTACTTTGGCCGATGATGAAGTAGAACACAAAGAACAAATTGCCAAACTTTATACTTTTAAATATTCCAAAGATTTTCCAATATCTATTGCGACTACTCGTCCTGAAACAAAATTGGGGGATGCAGCGGTGGCAGTAAACCCAAACGATGAACGTTATTCCAAATACATTGGTCAGGAATTTTTAATTAAAAATTTTGGTGGTGGTGCTGATCTGAAAATAAAAATTATTGGTGAAGAAAATGTGGATGTAAAATTTGGTACCGGTGCGGTCGGTGTCACTCCGGCGCATAGTGCGGCCGATTATGAAATGGCTCAAAAAAATAATTTGCCGATTATAAAAATTATTGATGAAAATGGGCAGATGACTAAAGAAGCCGGTGAAAAATATTTTGGTAAGCCGGTGAAAGTGGCTCGCGCCGAGGTGGTGGAGTGGCTGAAAGAAAATAATTTATTGGAAAAAGAAGAAGAAACTCCAAATAATCTTTCTATTTGTTATCGTTGTGGTTATGCGATCGAGCCTTTGCCATCGCAACAATGGTTTGTTGATGTGAACAGAAAATTTATTTTGCCAAATTCCAGTATTGATGGAATAAAATCCGGTGATCAAGTCACGCTGAAAAAATTAATGCAACAAGTAGTAAATAATAAACAAATTGAAATTATTCCAGACAGATTTGAAAAAACATATTTTCATTGGATAGACAATTTGCGTGATTGGTGTATTTCACGCCAAATTTGGTATGGACACCGGGTTCCGGTTTGGTACTGTCATGGTTTGGATAAGGGAGTGTGCTTGCCGGGTTGTGAGAAGCCGATCGTTTCTGTTGAAGTGCCGACAAAATGTCCCAATTGTAGTAGTGTTGACTTAGTTCAAGATTCTGACACATTAGATACTTGGTTTTCTGCCGGTCTTTGGACATTTTCTACTTTGGGTTGGCCAAATAAAACAATGGATTTGAAAAATTTTCATCCAACCAGTTTACTCGAAACCGGTTATGATATTTTATTTTTTTGGGTGGCACGTATGATCCTTATGACTACGTATACTTTGGGTCAGATACCGTTTGAAAAAGTTTATTTGCATGGTTTGGTGCGTGATGAAAAAGGTAGAAAGATGAGCAAGAGTTTGGGTAATGTGATCAATCCGTTGGATACCATTTCACAATTTGGCGCCGATGCTACCAGACTTTCTCTGTTGCTTGGCAATACCCCTGGCAATGATTTGAAATTGTCTGAAGAAAAAGTTGAAGGGTTTAGAAATTTTACCAACAAACTTTGGAATATCTCACGGTTTGTTTTGTTAAATATTCCGGAGCCTAAATTGGATACAAAATTACCTGAATTAAAAACTTTATCGGACAAGTGGATTATTTCTAATTTAAATAAAGTTATTTTGGATGCCTCAACAATGATAGAAAATTATCAATTTTCCGCCGCCGGTGAAAGATTACGCGAATTTACTTGGGGTGATTTGGCCGATTGGTATTTGGAGATTGCTAAAGTTGAGGGCAGTAAAGATGAAATTTTAAATTATATTTTAAACAACATTTTGAAACTTTGGCATCCGTTTATGCCTTTTGTGACTGAGCAAATTTGGAGTGAGGTATATGGTGCAGATAAAATTTTAATGGTAGAAAAATGGCCGTCTGTTGCTGTCTCGAATGGCGGTGACAAAACTTTATCAGATTTTGAAACGATAAAAAAAATAATCACCGGTATTCGTGTTCTGCGTGCCGATAATAAAATTGAACCAGTTCTCAAATTAGACGTAGTAATAAGTGCCGGAACAAAATTAGATTTAATTAAAGAAAATTCAGAAGTAATTAAAACTTTAGCACGTTTGGAAAGTCTGGAAATTCTTGAAAAAGCTCAAAAATCTCAAACTTCAGCTGGATTTGTTGAGGGTGATATTGAGGTGTTTGTTGAATTGACTGGAGTAATTGATTTGGACAAAGAAAAAGAACGTCTGCAAAAAGAATTTGAATCTTTGACAAAATTTATTAATGGGATAGAAAATAAATTGGCCAATGAAGATTTTGTAAAAAATGCTCCAGCGGCCGTGATTGAAAAAGAACGTCAAAAATTGACTGAAGCACAAATAAAATTAGATAAAATTGAATCTCAATTATAATTAACTATTTATTATGTCTGGTGATATTGATAATTCAGCTATGGAAGAAGCCTCTAGAGCGATGGAAGAAGCGAAAAAAAAAGAAATCAAAAAAAGAGCCTCTGGTTATTTGGAAGCACTATTTATAATTAACAATCGTAATGATAAAAATTCTTTTATTCTAAAAGCGAAAGAATTTGTTGAATTAAATGATGAGGGATCACTAAGAAGTTTGTTTCTTGAAAATACGGAAAATATTCAGATTATTATGAGCTTGTATAAATTTTTATTGGAAAATGAGTCTTCATTTGCACGTTGTAAACATGATGTAGGTAATATTGCCCAAAATGTAAGTGGGCCGTTAGAATTAACCTTGGAAGCAGTTAATAATGGTGAGAATATAGACGTAGATTTTTTTAAAAATTTTTTAAATACTTGGGATAGATATTTTATTGCGATAGAAGATATCTTGTTGCGTTTGATTTCTAACGAAGAGGTACCTGTCAAGTTCCAAAAAGGAGCAGATTTAGATGTTTTGGTGGGGGCTTGTCAATATTTTAACACAAGGGAATTAAGTAATATTAAAGCTTTTTCTAGAAGCAGTGATTCAGCCTATAAAAATATTGGTAATGTTGAAATTAATTTAATTACCGATAAAGATTGGGAAAGAATAAAAAATGAATTGGGAGACAGGAAAATTGTTGGATGTAACGGATCGATTGGTAACTTTGAATTGAATGCGTTGCGTAATGCAATAAAAGATAGAGTAGAATCTTCAACGGTAACCCAAACTATTGAAATTAAAGACAATCAACTTGTGATTCGCATTGTGGATAACGGTAAAGGGATAAGACCAAAATTTTTGCAAAAAGGTTATAAGGAAAAAGATGAAATTACTGGAGAAGAAAAAGAGATTTATATTTTTCACGAAGGAGCGTCGGGAACCGGTAGTACGGGCAAAGGATTAGCAGATTTCGACACTCGATTGGCATCGGTTGGTGGAGAGTTGTATGTGTCTACTAAAACCGTTAGCGATGGTATAGTGCGTTTTCAATACGGTTCGACACCTGAAAAGGCTGAGGCTGTAAAATTTGATGAAAGTTTAGATCACGGAACAGTTTTTGAGATTAGATTGCCAATTATTTAAAAACAAAAATAAGTATAGCTTGAAATTTCGTCGTCATTCACCAAAAATAAAATAAAAATTTTATTTTTAGTTCACTCCTAGAAATTATAAAAATATATGTCAAAAATAATTGCCGATAATCAAAAAATTCAAGAATTACTTGAGCGCGGGGTAGAAAATATTTATCCTAAAAAAGCCTTTTTAGAAGCACGTCTAAAAGAGGGAAAACAACTTACGCTTTATACCGGTTACGACCCAACCGCTCCGACTTTGCATATCGGTCATGCCATTACGATGATGAAATTGCGTCAATTTCAGGATTTAGGGCACAAAGTAATAATGCTTATTGGCGATTATACTGGGATGATTGGTGATCCAACCGATAAAAGTTCAGCGCGTGTTCAACTAACTCATGAACAGGTTTTGGCTAACGCTAAAAATTATCAAAAACAGGCCAGCACCATTTTAAAATTTGAAGGAGATAATCCGGTAGAGTTAAAATATAATGGTGAGTGGTTGGGGAAATTAAATTTCGGCGACGTCTTGGAACTGACTTCTCATTTTACTGTGGATAGATTATTGGAACGCGATATGTTCGCCAAAAGAAAAGAGGTCAACAAGCCAATTTTTTTGCATGAGTTTTTGTATCCGGTGATGCAGGCATATGATAGTGTGACGATGGATGTGGATGGCGAAGTTGGTGGTAATGATCAAACATACAACATGTTGACCGGGCGTGATCTGATGAAAGATTTAAAAAATAAAGAAAAATTTGTTTTGACCACAAAAT
>JAVHOZ010000030.1:0-4675 GCA_036170335.1 Candidatus Magasanikiibacteriota bacterium
TTCAGCCTCTAAACTTTGGGGCGGTACTCGATTCAATTCTTCGGTTGTATTCATATTATTTCACTAGTTCGTATATGTTATATCAAAGCCTTTTTTTGAGCAAGCAATTTTGGGGACGTATTGTGATTAAAGTGTGCATACCTTTTGCTCTTTTTGCTTATTCTGCTATAATATTAGCAGTATGTGGATAAAATCATTTATCAAAAATTCGGTGTCAGCGCTGATTTTTGCCGGCTTGATTTATTTTAATATTGTTTCTTTACAGAGCGCTTTTTTCGGTTGGGTTATTTTGATTGGTTTTTTTGTATGGATTTCACGATTGACGCATGTTTTTTTAGTCAAATTTTTTGCTTTATCACAATCTCTCCGTATTAGGGTGCTGTCCGTGTTTTTAGTTTTGGCGGTCGTTGGATTTGTTTTAGGATTTTTGTCTTGGATTTATAAAATCACCCCTTTGGTTTTGTCAATTACATTTTTTGTAGTTGGTTTGACAGTATCTTATTTAAAAAATTTTACTAGTGAAGCTAGTGATGTTATTCCTGAAATTGAAGACGATCACAAACAGGTACTTGAAGAAGTGCCGTCTGCCAAAGTCGCTTTGATTTTGTATCTGGTTTTAGTTTTTGTTGGTTTTTACTTTTTAAATATTAGTCAGACCGGTTCAAACATTTCAACACCTTGGCAAACAATTTCAGTTTCGTATGTTTATATATTTTTTGCTGCTACTTTGGTACTTGGCTGTTTACTTTTTTCCAAATTAAAATCTGGCACATTGTTATTTTTGCTTATTTTGCACGCGCTCTTACTGCATGTTTATTTACCACTGAGCCACTCATTGTTTTATGGCGCCGACGGATGGCGACATTTGGCAATTGAAAACAAAATGTTGTCTGAAAGTGTAGAGAAAATTCTATATTTTAGTTCCGCTCCGATTAGTTTTTGGCAACGATTTAATTTTGGTGGTTTGGCTTATGCCCAATTTAATTCTTTGGCTTTGTTATTCAAGTTGGTTTGTCAAACCGATCTAATAATATTTTTGCGTTATTTTATTCCCATTGTTTGGTCGATAATTTTACCAATATTATTATTTGAAATAGCTCGTGTTTTTGGATGGGAAAAGAAAAGAGCGCTATTGTTTGGATGGTTGTCCACTTTGCCATTTGCTTTGCAGGTAAGTGGTAGTTTTAGTTTACCATCTAACTTGAGTTTTTTGTTTTGGTTATTTATCTTGCTATTACAATTAAAAAATAAGCAGAATTATAGTTTGGTTGGATTATTTTCAATTATTATTTTGGGTTCTTTGTCTATTTTTGGGCATTCATTATATTTTATATTATTTTGTTTAAATTTTATTTTGTTGAAAGTGTTAAATTTTAAAAACAACAATCAATTATTCAATAAAATAAAAATTTTAGTGGCATTTATTTTTTCATTGATATTAATACCAGGTCTTGAATTAATATCAAGATTTTCTCAGTTTAGTACAAAAATAAATTGGTGGGCACAACTAAAGGCGGTTTTTAGTAGTCTTAGCGGTTGGTATGTAGCTACCGGTTTGCGTGCGTCTGACATTACTGTCGGTAATATTTTTTTCAATCAGCCACCACTGAATGCATTGATAACAAATATTTTTACTATCAACCGTGGGTGGATTTGTGGCTTTATGTTATTGTTTTGGTTGGTATTTATTTTTGGATGGTATAAGATACTAAAACAATCAAAAAATAATTTTAATTATGTTTGGTTAGTATTGACAGCTGGACTATTGGGCGGATATATAATTTCACGTTATTTTTTAATCGGTGAAAATATTTTGTCCAGACGATTGGACGCAGTGTTGGCGATTTTAATTATTTTACCGGTAGCTTATTGGTTGTATGAAATTGTAATTATTCAAAAAAATATTTTTTATCAACGAATGATTTCGTTTATCGTGATAGTATTTTGTTCAGCAGCGGTTACCGCTTCGTATACTCTTGGCCCCGATAGTGTAGTGATAAGTCAATCTCAATATCTAGCGGCTGATTTTATTTGGCAAAAAGAAAAATTGAGTGGACAAAACCTTTGTGTTCTATCTGACACCAATACACTTTTGGCGTTGGAAGGAGTGTCCGGTAAAAAAGTAGTCGGCGGTGGTTTTCCAATGGATTTGTATTTTTCGCAACCTGAAAGAGAAAATCTATTGAAACTAGCACAAACAAATCCAGACTCAGCTTTGTCACAATCAAAAAAAATGTTAAATGTGAATAACTGTTATTTAGTTGGAGAAAATAATTTACCATTCCCTGTAGCTCAATTTGATAAAATTAAAATATATAATAAATAAAATTTTATGGATTGCCTATTTTGCAAAATTATTAACAAAGAAATTCCCAATTTTACAGTTTTTGAGGATGAACACATTTTGGCGTTTTTAGATATTTTTCCTCATGCCTTTGGACACACAGTTGTTATCCCCAAAAAACATTTTGATACTCCGCTGGATATGAACAATTATGAATTTAAAAATTTTAGCAATGGTTTAAAAAAAACTTTAGACAAAATCCAAGAAAAGTTAAAACCGGCCGGATATAATGTTGGCTGGAATCAGGGGGTGGCCGGTGGGCAAGTAGTACCGCATTTGCATGTTCACATTTTTCCAAGATATAATGATGATGGTGGTGGTAGTATGCATTCAATCATTAAAAATCCCGGAGATAAAACTGTTAAAGAAATATTTGAATTATTTTATGAATAAAAAATATCAAAAAGTTTCTGAAGAAACGATCCACAAAAATCCTTGGTGGATTTATAAACATGATCGCTATAAATGCAATGAAAAAGAATACGATTATTATTATGGTGAACTAAACGGCTGTGCTATTATTGTGCCAATTTTAGACGATGGTCGGATTGCGATGATTCGACAGTATCGTTATTTGCAAGATCGAGCCGGTATTGAATTTCCAATGGGTGGTATTATGGCTGGCGAAACACCGTTGCGAGCAGCAATGAGAGAATTGCGTGAAGAAACCGGATTGGAGTCCTCCAATTTTTCTAAAGTAGGGGAGTTTGAACCGATACAAGGGATAGCAAAAGATCGCTCCAGTGTTTTTGTTGCTAATGAAATTTTCAGCCAAGTGGAAAATTCTCAAGAGGATGTTGAAGATATTGAATTAGTATTACGTCGTCCCGATGAAATAAACGAAATGATCAAGAGAGGTGAAATATGGAGTGGACAAACTTTGGCGACTTGGACTTTGGTCCGAGATATTATTAACGTAAATAAAAAATAATATGTCTTCAAGAGAAGGTGGTTATAGTGGTGAAAGTTTGTTTGGACAAATTCGTAAAAAAGTTGGCGATAAAGCTTTACCAATTTTAACTTCGCTTAGCTTGGGATTTGGTTCAGAGGCTTGCTATGATAATTCTTCAACAACAGTTCAGACCACACCTAGCGATATTAAAACCTCCAAAATACCAAACAACGAATTGCCAGATAAAATTAAAGAAGTTGATCATTATGAAGAGATTTTAAAAACTGCCAGTAACGAACTTTATCGTAAGCGTATGGGAAATAGTGAAGCTGGAGCAATAAGATATTTTAACAAAATTTATAGAAATAAGGATTATAGATTAAAAGTTAGAGATTTGATTAAAAAATATTCTAAAGCAAATAATATACCTCTTGATATATCTTATTCAGTCGCGGCAACTGAGTCTAATTTTGATAGTGAATTGGTTAGTTCAAATGGAGCGGCTGGTATTTTTCAAATAAAACCTGAAGCAGCTAAAGAGGGTGATTTGATGACAAATAAAGATAGTAAAAAAGATGATCGTTTTAAAGTAAGAGAAAACATTGAACGTGGAAATGAAATGCTTGGAGATTTTTATAAAAGTTTTGAAGATTGGCCGTTGGCTTTGACTGCTTATTCTCATGGAGCAGCTGGTGTGTGTAGAAAATTAAATAAACTTTTTCCAGAACTAACTTTGAATAAACGTGAAGACGACTTTGATTCGGAAGGTAAAGATAAATATATAGAAAAATTAAGAAATGGAGAATTGAAGATAGAAAAGTTGTATATGTATGATAGATTATTTTTTAAATATGCTTTAGATATAGTAGCAATTACTCCATTAGCTCTTAAATATATTGAAGACAATGATGTTCATCCAATTAAAATCAAAATAAAAAAATGACACTTTTTTATAAAAATGGTATAATATTTTCATGGACAATCAGATAAACACATCCAACGGTGGAATAATAAATCCAGCTATGACAGCCGATCCAGAGGTGAATTTTTTTGGTTTAGCCAATTATCGCAATCAAAATAGAAAATTCGGCATCAAATTGGATGATCGTCGCCGCCATATGTATATAGTAGGCAAGACAGGTATGGGCAAGACTACTTTGCTCGAAAATATGGTGCTCAACGATATTTATGCCGGTCATGGTCTTGGCTATGTAGATCCGCACGGTGATACGGCCGAAAAGATTTTGGATTATATCCCCGCCAATCGCATCAATGATGTGGTGTATTTTAATCCAGCCGATTTGGATTATCCGATTGGATTTAATATTTTAGAAACTATCCGTCCCGAACAAAAACATTTGGTAGCCTCTGGTTTGATGGGTGTATTCAAAAAGATTTGGCCAGATGTGTGGAGTTCTCGTATGGAATATATTTTGAAC
>JAVHOZ010000031.1:0-4330 GCA_036170335.1 Candidatus Magasanikiibacteriota bacterium
TAGATTAATTATTTATCCTGTGTTTCAACTAGAAAAAAATGAAACTGCTATTTTTGCATGTCGGACTGAGAGGATTCGAACCTCCGACCTCGTGGTCCCGAACCACGCGCGCTACCAACTGCGCTACAGCCCGTCGGCTTGGTCGGGCTGACAGGATTTGAACCTGCGACCTCATGCACCCCATGCATGCGCGCTACCAACTGCGCCACAACCCGAATATATCTAAAATATCATACATTCTACTTCTTTTCAAGTTTTTGGTTTAGTGTTATAATCAAAATAGTTAATTTGGCTATTATTAGTTATAATTTTGTGTTTGTATGAATATTAAACAGTATTTTAAAGAAGCAATACGGGTAGAGGCGTCTGATTTACATTTAGTTGGTAATGAATTGCCGATGATCAGAGTGGAAGGAGAATTAAAAAAAATGGATGAAAAACCGCTCAATGCCAAAGAATTGGAAGATGTTATCTATGAAGAACTGATTAGCAAAGATCAAAAAGCTCGTTTTGAAGAAGAAAATGAATTGGATCTTAGTTATGAACAAGACGGTGTACGTTTTCGTGTAAATTTGCATCGACAAGAAGATGTAGTGGGATTAAGTGCGCGTCTAATTCCAGCGACTATTCCTAGTATAACGGATTTGCGTTTTGAACCGATTTTGAAGGATATACCCAATATGTTGGATGGTTTAGTATTGGTAACCGGACCAACCGGTTGCGGAAAATCTACTACTTTGGCAGCTATTATTGAAGAAATTAATAAAACTCGCAAAGCTCACATAGTAACTATCGAAGATCCAATAGAATTTTTATTTGAAGATAAAAACTGTCTGATAGAACAACGCGAGGTTGGAACGGATACCAAATCTTTTGCCAATGCTTTGAAACATGTCTTGCGTCAGGATCCAAATGTAATATTGGTTGGTGAAATGCGCGACCCGGAAACTATTGCGACGGTTTTAACAGCAGCGGAAACTGGTCACTTGGTACTTTCTACTTTACACACCAGCAGTGCGGCCGAGGCAGTGGAGCGTATTGTAGATGTGTTTGATGGAGCCAAACAGAGGCAGATTTTATTACAACTCTCATCAGTGTTAAAAGTTGTAGTGGCTCAACAATTATTACCTTCCAAAGATGGTGGGCGTATTCCAGCGAGAGAAATTTTAGTAAACAATTCCGGTGTTGCCAATTTGATAAAAGAAAATAATATCAACCAAATCAAATCGGCTATCCAGACTGGTTCAAAAGATGGCATGGTGAGCATGGAAAATTCTATCAAACAATTATTACAAGATGGGTGGATTACTGATGAGATTGCCCAAAAACGATCTGGTCGTAGTAAAACTGTCTAGTATGGACGTGTATAAAATCATAAAAAAAATAAACACTTGCTCAAAAAAAGAAAAAATACCTGTTTATGTAGTAGGTGGTTTTGTGCGTGATTTTATTTTAGGAAGAGAAGAAAAAAAAGATATTGATTTTGTGGTGATCGGTAGTGGTCTGGAATTTGCTAAAAAATTTGATTTGTATATGAAAGAGGAGGGGAGTCTGGTAGAGTTTTCCGATTTTGATACTGCTAGATATGTTTTAGGTGAAGGAGAAAAAAAGCTAGTGGTAGAATTTGCCGGCGCCAGATCCGAAAATTATGAAACTACCTCTCGTAAACCAAAAGTACAAACTACCGATTTGCAACAGGATTTGTTGCGACGTGATTTTACAGTCAATGCGATGGCGGTACCGGTTTCGGCTTTTGTCGGATTGTTAAAACCATCTATCAAAAAAATAATTGGTCAAGTAGTCGATCCGTTTGATGGGCAAAAAGATCTGCAAAATAAAATTTTACGTACTCCTTTGGATCCGGATACTACATTTAGTGATGATCCACTGCGAATGTTGAGGGCGATTCGTTTTGCCGGTCAGTTGGAATTTGGTATTGATAAAAAAACTTTGGATTCTATATATAAAAATCGTGATCGTTTAAAAATAATTTCCGCTGAACGCATTCAAGAAGAACTATTCAAAATGTTGGCGGTAAAAACTCCCTCGGTATGTTTAGCTTTAATGTTTCAGACAAAATTATTGGATTTGGTTTTGCCGGAAGTAGTAGATTTAGACGGAGTGGAAGAAGTTTTTGGTCATCAACACAAAAATAATTTAGTGCATACCTTCAAAGTAGTAGACAATATTGCCTTGCGTAGCGATAAAGTTAGGTTGCGTTTTGCCGGATTATTGCATGATATCGGAAAATCAAAAACAAAAAAATTACTACCCAAAATTGGTTGGACATTTTATGCTCATGAATTTGTTGGTAAAAAAATGGTTTATCAAATATCCAAACGTTTACGATTATCAAAAAATGATACCGATTATTTGACCAAACTGGTGCGTTGGCATCAACAGCCGATTAGTTTAATGGATGAGGATATCACTGATTCGGCGGTGCGTCGTTTGATAGTGGCGGTTGATGAGGAGCTTGATGATTTGCTAATTTTAGGAAGAAGTGATATTACTACCGGCAACCCGCTCAAAAAAGAAAAACGTTTAAAAAATTATGATAATCTTGAAAAACGTATCGCTCAAGTTTTAGAACGTGATAAACTTCGCGCCTTTCAGTCGCCATTTAGAGGTGAAGATATTATGAAAGAATGTGGGTTAAAACCCGGACCAACAGTTGGGAAAATAAAAGAAGCAATCGAAGAAGCAATTTTAGATGGCAAAATAAAAAATGAATACGATGAAGCCAAAGAATATTTTTTTAAAATTAAAAATGAGTTTTTAGAAAAAGCTCAAGATTGGGAAAAAAAGTAATATAATTTGTATGAATATATTTAAGAAAATAAGTTTTTATTTTATTTTAGTGACAGTCATTGCCGTTTCTTATTTTGGATATTCTAAGTATCAAAAATCAAAATTACCGCCAGTGTATGATACTGTAAAAGTAGAACGTGGCACTTTAATTCAAAGTGTTGATGCTACTGGACAAATTGAGTCAGTTCAAGATCTATCTTTAAAATTTGAGATACCAGGAATTTTAAGTACTGTTTTAGTAAAAGAGGGAGACAAAGTAAAGGCCGGACACTTGTTAGGCAATTTGCGCTTAACCGAATTAAACGCGGCGGTTGCTCAAGCCCAGGCTAATTTAAATAAACAGTTAGCCGGTTCTACTCCGGATTATATAGCTCAACTAGAGTCCAATTTGACTAAAGCCAAAAATGATTTAATGCAAGCTAGTGGCAATGGTGATGATGTCGAAAATAGCAAACTGGTACAAAATACTTATGATGATTTAGTCGTTAGTTTACAATCAGTTCAAATTGTATTATCAACAGCATTGACTTCGGCCGATAATATTTTAGGCCTCGACAATAGTCTGGCTAATGATAGTTTTGAAAGTTATTTGTCAATTTTAGATACTTCTGTTTTAAATACTACTAAATCGCAATATTTATTAGCCAAACAGTCAAAAAATGAATTTGATTTATCAGCAAATTCTATCACCAAAAATTCTTCACATACCGATATAGATAAAGTAGCTCAAAAAGCCGACGAAGCAATATTGGCGATGAAAAATTGTTTGTTTTATGTTTCCGGTGTTTTGGACAAGACAGCTCCGGTGGGATCGCTTACTCAAAGTGCGCTAGATATTATGAAAACAAATATTCAAGCTTCACGTACTACTTTGTCTTCAAAATATGCTACCATTATTGACGAAACTCATGCTATTGTAACTGCACGTAATACTTATTCTTCTTATCAAACTTCAGTGACCAAAGCGCAAGCTGCTCTGCGAGACACCACACATGCGCCGCGTGAAGTAGATGTCGCCTCATATCGCGCCGCCTTAGATCAAGCAGTAGCCAATCGAAATAAAGCTAGTATTGTTGCACCGATTGATGGTGTTGTTACTCAAGTAAATAGTAAAGTCGGTGAAACTGTAAATAGTAGTGAAGTTGCTTTTAAACTTCTCTCGCCACATTATGAAATAAAAGTAGACGTGTCCGAAACAGATATTGCCAAAATTAAATTAGACAACCCTGTTGTCATTACTTTGGATGCATTTGGTGATGATACAAAATTTTCCGGTAAAGTAATCAACATTGATCCGGGATCTACTGTGATTCAAGATGTAGTTTATTATAAAATAAAAATAAGTTTGGATGACTCGGACAAACCAGTCAAACCCGGTATGACAGCTAATGTAATTATTAAAACGGATCAACGTGAAAATGCTTTAATTATTCCTTCTCGTTCCATTCGAACTAATGGTGGAAAATTTGTTAATATATTAGAAAATAAACAAGAAGTAAAAAAAGAAATAAAACTTGGC
>JAVHOZ010000032.1:0-4242 GCA_036170335.1 Candidatus Magasanikiibacteriota bacterium
CAAATTAAAAATATCAACATCCAAAATACTTGCCGTTAAATTGTCGGTAGAAGTAGCAAAATTCAAAGTATTGGATGAATCAATGGTAGTAGTAACTAAATTATTATTTAATACTGAATAATTGCTATTTTGCGCGCCCACTGTATTGCCACTAACATTTTCTTGCCAATTTTCCAAACCATAATCATCTAAAAAAGGATTTTTTCTTTCCAAAGAATATTTTGTGGAAGAAACATAGCTAAATTGTTCTACAAAATTTTCAGCTTCATCTTTCAGCCCAATGCTTTCTCCATTTTCAGTTAAATTTATCCATGAGGAATCAAACACTGAACCAATAAAATTGGGATGATCAACCAAAAACACTTCGGCATCCTGACAGATGACAGCAAACTCTCCAGATGTCATGATACTATCACTAGAAGTTGTCAAATTAAAACTGTGATTGGTGTTGTTTTCCCAAAATTTCCAATTTTTTATATCTATCGACTCTGTCCCTCGATTCCAAATTTCTATCCACTCGTGAGTACTAGTAGGATAAGCGCCAATTTCATTTATTATAATATCACTGTTAATAGCCCAAGACTTTTGACCAACAAAAAAACTGCCAAACAAAAAGACAGTCACAAAAAAATAATATTTCATACCCCCGTTAAAAAATATTAATTAACATTGTTTATTATACCAAACTTTTTAATAATCATAAAATTTATCTATCAAAAAAATAAAACCTCTTTAAAATAAGAGGTTTTAGAAATATTTTATAATTTAATATTACTACCTGACAAACTTTATATTTTCGTTAACAGTTTGTGGTTTGTATAATTCAGGATCAATCGTACGACTAAAGCAAGTACGCTCTGCTTTATAACTCCAATTTTGATTATAGGAATCATAAGGAACAGGATACTTCATAGGACTATTTATTAAATTATTTTCACTAACTGTAGAAAAAATAGCACACAATTCAAATGTATATTGATCAATCTTGCGATATTCATAAGGCTTGTTGGTTTTTGGATCATTTGGCACTACAAAACCAGAAATACTGTCGTTAAGCAATATAACTTGTTCCGGCAATGCCCCTTTTTGTGTCCAATAATTTAACACTTGACCCTGCAACATCTGTAAATTTTGTACGCGCTGTTCATCAAAACGACGATTGCGTTGGGTAAAAGGTGTGCCGATTATAAAAAAACCCATCACCACACTCCCTAATACCACTATAGACAAAACTATCGCCAACTTTTTAGGAACATTGGAAACCAATTCTTGGCGTTTTAAATCCCAGATATAATATCCAAATACGGCACTAGCCACCACCAATACCACCAAAATCTTTAGAAAAAAACGTACGGTTAACTCTCCGCTTAAAAAATTATAAACAAATGTAATTAAATCAACAATAATTGTAACGGCTGAAACAAAAAGAGTGAAATACACCAACCATTTTCTTAATTTTAATTCACGCTTTTGTGGCTCAACTAACAAATCTTTGGCCAACATCCAAGCAGTAATCAAATAGGCAGGCACCGCAATTAACAAAATAGAAGAAGATATGCGTACTACATCAGCAATTCCAGTAAAATAATAATTCAAGGTATCTGGAAATGTGGCGTTGATATATTGAATATACAGAGTAATAAAACCGATTACACTGAGATAAAAAGTCAGAATATTAAATAGCTGTAAAAATGCATCTTTTGGCGTACTTTTTATGATATTTTGATTTTCCATAATAAAAAATTATCTTTGGCTCCTGGGCTTGGACTCGAACCAAGGAAATCCACGTTAACAGCGTGGCGTTGTACCACTCAACTACCCAGGAATACATTTATCGAATTCCAACTAATTTTCGCACTGCTTCCATATTTTCTTTGGCTACTTTTTGCGCTTTTCTTGCCCCTTTTTCTAAAATTTTATCCAGTTTTTTAGTATCCTGCAAAAGTTTAGCGCGTTTGGCTCTAAAATTTACAAAATAATCGCCTATGAATTTGGCTAACACGGATTTTAAATCACCATAACGAATGGTGCTATTTTTTTCGGCCAACACAAACTCTTTGTAAACTTTTTCATCACCAAATTCTTTTAGTAAGCCCAACAAATTGGCCACACCCGGTGCAACTGCCCCACCAACTGTCGCTGTTATCGCTTTTTTTAGTTTATTTCCTATATCCTGCGGTGAATCACAAAGATCAATCACATGCCCCACCCCCAAACTTTTACTCATTTTCTTTTCCGGCTCAAGCAAACTCATCACTTTTGGCACATTAGTCAAAAGATGTTTGGTTTCCGGAAAAAATTCTCCATATTTATTATTAAACCAACGCGCAATATCACGGGTAAGTTCTACATGCTGTATCTGATCTTGACCTACTGGCACAAACTCACCTTTATACATCAAAATATCAGCCGCTTGTAAAATAGGATAAGTAAATAATCCTGCGGTTGCTGAAATTTGCTGGGCAGTCTTGTCTTTGTACTGAGTCATTCGCTCCAATTCTCCCATCGGAGTCAGACAATTAAAAATCCAAGCTAGTTCGGGATGCTGTGACACGTGTGACTGCACAAAAAAAGTGGTTTTGTTTGGATCAATACCGGCTGCCAATAATTCGGCTACTGTAATTTTAGTTTGTTCCCGCAATTGCTCTGCGGAAATTTTACCAGTCAAAGAGTGTAAATCTGCAATAAAAATATATAGCTGATATTTTCCAGAATTCTGTAATGTTAACCAATTTTTTACTGCACCCAAATAATTACCAATATGCAAATTGCCAGTTGGCTGGACACCAGAAACAATTACAGGTTTAGACATAAATTATACTTAATGCTAGAATATCTATAAGTTTAACCTATTTTATAATTATTGTAAATCATTAAAATATGCCTGAATTTAGTGAAATGCCAATTCAACAAATGCATTTGAGTGAAAACCAACAATTTGATTACGCTAAATTTGCGATTTCCATAGATGAGCTGGAAGATGAATGGTTTGTAAGAAGCGGAACAAACCGAGATATTATTAAAAAATTTTTTTTTGAAGTTTTTAATAACAATCCTAATAAAGATTTTGCTTGGGTTTTGGATACAGTTTTTGGTGTTATTACGAACAGAATGTCTTATTCTGAACAAAAACAAAATTTGTTAGGTTTAGGCGCTTTACTTTCACGCCTAGTTGGTGACAGTAAAGATAATTTCAGGCCATCTGAATATGTTTTCAAAGGAAAACCTAGTTTTTCTGGAAACAAACCTCCCCTGAAAGGTATCAAGGCCGGCAAAGCAGTTTCTGGTGCTGGCGATATTGAAAGTACGGCAACTGAATCCAACCCTCTTCACCTTGATTCTCCCGCCACAGCATGGACAGAAGTACAAAAACCAATTAAAGATGAGCCAATAAATTAAACTTATCTTCTAAAATTGTTTCACGTACCTGTCTCATTAACTCCAACATAAAATGAAGATTGTGAATTGTCGCCAAACGCAATCCAGAAATTTCTTGCGCTAAAAATAAATGATGCAGGTAGGCGCGCGAATAATTTTGACAAGTTAGACAAGTACAATCAACACTAATTGGCGCAAAATCTTTGGCAAAAACCGAGTTTTTGATATTCAACCGACGTTTTGGATCTTGTTTGGAAGAAACAAACACCATCCCATGTCGTGCCAACCGTGTCGGTGCCACACAATCAAACATATCGGCACCACCAGCCACTACTTTGAGTAAATCCATCGAATCCAAACCGACACCCATAGTATAGCGTGGTTTGTTTTTTGATATTAGTGGAGTTACCCAGCGCAAAATATTTTCTGTTGCATCCATATTATAACCCACACTCTCCCCACCAATAGCTACGCCATCAAAATCTAAATTAGAAATAAATTTAGCCGATTCTTTTCGCAGATCCTCATGATTGGCACCTTGAATTATACCAAACAAAAATTGTTTATAACCATGATAGGCAGTATTTTTCTGGTGTTCAACCAAACATCTCTCTGCCCAACGATGGGTACGCTCCATCGCTTCTTTAGTATATTGAAAATCGGCATTATCAGGCGTACATTCATCAAAAGCCATAATAATATCTGCCCCGATTTTATGCTGGCATTCAATCGCTGATTCAGGAGTAAACCGATGACTCGAACCGTCAATATGGGATTGAAAGATCACTCCATTTTCATCTATTTTGACTAATTTACCCTGATCGCCAGATTGTCTCTGTTCTTTTTGCAATCCCAAACTAAAAA
>JAVHOZ010000033.1:0-19095 GCA_036170335.1 Candidatus Magasanikiibacteriota bacterium
ACCGAATTATTATCTACCCGATAGGTTTTGGTAACCGTTATTTTTATCTACAACGAGGTGCTTGACAACCCTCTATTTTACTGATAAAATCACCAATTCACTATGTTAAATGAAATCCAACAAATCAAACAGGAAATTGAAAACTGCAAACACGTTTTGATAGTTTTCAACAACCACGAAAATACCGATGCGATTGCCTCTGCTTTGGCCTTGGTTTCTTTTTTAGAAAAAAACAATAAATCCGCCGACATTGCTTGCCCAAATTTCTTGCCCACAAAAAACCTATTTTTTTTAACCGGATTAAAAAACATTAAATCCAAATTGGAACATTTGCAAAAATTAATTATTAAGGTTGATGTTTCGCACGCCAAAATAGAAAGTCTAAGTTATGATATAAAAGACAATTGGTTGTCTATTTATTTAACCCCAAAAAACGGATTGCTAACCAAAGACGAAATACGCACTGCTCAATCTAATTATAAATATGATTTAATTATTACTCTGGGGACCTCCGAATTAGAAACTTTAGGACCGATATTTTTAAATAATACCGATTTGTTTTATCGAAGCAACATTATCAATATTGACTATCACGCTACCAACGAACGCTATGGACAGATAAACTATCTCGATCTTAACGCTACTTCCATCAGCGAACTGGTTTATCGATTGAGTAAACAGCTCTGGGAAACTTATTTAGAAGAAAATAATGCCACTGCCCTATTGACCGGGATGATTGCCGCTACTCATAGTTTTAAAACTACCAACGTCACTCCGTTAACTTTACAGGCAGCGAGTGAACTTATAAATCATGGCGCTAATCGAGAAAAAATTATTCAAAATCTTTATCGTACGCGCAGTCTCTCTACTTTAAAACTTTGGGGGGCGGCTTTGTCCAAATTAAAAATTGAAACAACCAAACATTTTGCCTGGACAACAATTACCAAAGAAGATTTTATCAACTGTGGCGCCAACGAAGAAGATCTACGCGATATTATTTCAGAATTAATCAGCAACTCTCCCGAGATTGATTTGACACTATTGCTTTATGAAAAAGAAAATTCTGCCGGCCAGCAAACCATCAACGGCATTTTTCATTCCAAAAAAGGACATGACACTCGTCTAATTTTGAAGCCTCATAATCCCAGCGGAACTATTGAACAGTCAAAAATAATTCTGGAAAATATTACATTATCGGACGCCGAAAAAACAATTACCGAAGAAATAAAAAAATCCCTAAACTAAAATAGGGATTTTAAATTTTATATAGAAAAAGATTCCCGTTCCCCACTTTCGTGAGGACAAGTTTCACGGAAATGACAATTATACCAATGGCGTGCCAGTCATTTCAGGTGGCTGTTCAATGCCCATTAAATTCAAAATTGTTGGTGCCACATCGGCCAACACTCCTACCGGATGCATCAGACTCAAATCGCCTTCTGGAGGATCGCCAGCCAAACCAGCTTGCCCTTCAAAATCTTTACCAATAATCAGCAGTGGCACCGGATTCGTCGAATGTTCTTTGTCTATTTCTCCAGTTTGTAGATTGATCACTTCCTCGGCATTTCCATGATCAGCGGTTAGTACTACTACTCCACCTTGAGCAAGTGTGTGTTGAACAACTTCACCGAGCGCTTTATCAGCAGCTTCACACCCTTTGATTGTCGCTGTCAAATCTCCAGTATGACCAACCATATCCGGATTAGCAAAATTCAAAACCACAAAATCATATTTTCCACTATCGATTGCCTTGACCGCTTCTTTGGACACCAAAGCTGCTGACATTTCTGGAGCTTCCGCATAAGACGATACTTTTGGTGACGGCACGATCATTCTGTCCTCTCCTGCAAATGGATCCTCGACTGTACCATTTAAAAAGAAAGTTATGTGAGCATATTTTTCCGTTTCAGCAACATGAAATTGTTTTTTACCAGCTTTACTGATAGTCTCCGCCAGAGAATTGTGTACCACAATTGGAGGATAAGCAACCACAACCGGTAGATCCTTTTCAAATTCCGTCATGGTCACAAAAAACAAATTTTTAATATATTCTCTTTCAAATTTGTTAAAGCCCGGTAATATAAAAGCTTTGGTTAACTCACGTGCTCTGTCTGGTCGAAAATTAAAAAATATTACCGCGTCATTTTTTTTAACGGTGGCTACCGGCTTTCCATCTTTAGTAATTACTGTTGGGATAAATTCCTCATCATAATTTTTTATTTCATATGACTCATCAATAATCTTGATTGGGTCATCACTGTTACGCTGAGCTTTACCCAAAGCCATCGCCTGATACGCTTTTTCACAACGATCCCAACGATTATCCCTGTCCAATGCATAAAAACGCCCCGACAATGAAGCTATTTGACCAACTTTCAAAACATTCATTTTTTTCAACAAATCCGTCACAAAATTCTTCCCGGAATTATACAAGGCATCACGTCCATCCATAATACCGTGGACAAACACCTTGTCTCCCAATTTATTTTGCGCGCAAAAATCTAATAGTGCATACAGATGGCTATCACTAGCATGAACATTGCCAATACCAAGTAAGCCAATCAAATGTAAATTTGATTTATTTTTTTTAACATATTCCACCGCCTCCAAAAAAGCCTTATTTTTAAAAAACTCGCCATTACTAATTTCATTATTAATACGTGGACAAGACTGATAATATACTCGCCCCGCTCCAATATTCAAATGTCCCACTTCTGAATTTCCCATTTCACCAAACGACAAACCAACCTCGTTTCCAGAAGCGAACACCGTCATGACAGGATAATTTTTTATATAATTTTTTAAATTTGACATCTTGGCGCGAGTAATAGCATTACCATCGGAATCAGGCGCCACTCCCAAACCATCAAAAATTGCCAAAGTTACTAATTTATAAGCCATACTATATCAAGGATTTACCGGTCATTTCTTTTGGTTTTTTAAGTCCCATCATTTTTAACAAGGTGGGTGCCACATCTGCCAATTTGCCTGTTTTACGGATTTGTTTCGATCCTGATCCTATAACAATACACGGAACCGGATTGGTAGAATGTTCTGTATCTACTCCGCCAGTTCTAATATTCAACATTTCTTCAATATTTCCGTGATCGGCCGTAATTATACCTTGGCCATTATTCGCTGTCAAAGCTTGGACTATTCTACCCAACTGCTCATCAACAGACCTAACTGCTTCCTGAGAGGCTTTAAAATTTCCGGTATGACCAATCATATCGGCATTGGCAAAATTACAAGTAATAAAATCATATTTGCCGGATTTGATTACTTCTACCACTTTATCACCTACCCCCTTAGCATTCATATCCGGTTTATTTGCAAAATTTTCAGCACTTGGTGTAGGAACTTTTACCCATTCTTCATCGCAAAAATGTTGAGCATAACCACCATTAAAAAAATAAGTGACATGAGCAAATTTTTCCGACTCCGCCACATACATTTGTTTTCTTGGACACAAAAATTGTACAAGACTATTTTTAACGTCACGACTCGGATAAGCGGTCAAAACACCGGGCAAATCCGGACCGAAATCAGTCAAAGCGACAAATCTGGTATTTTTCGGCATGCTGGGACGCTTAAATGCCCCTGGGTTTACTTTTTCAAAATCCGGTTGCACCATCACTTTGGTAAGTTCACGTGCCCGATCACTACGTAAATTAAAAAAGAAAATGGCATCATTATTTTTTATGGTGGCCACTGGTTTTCTCTTTTCCATTATTACTGTTGGGCAAACAAATTCGTCAGTTTCACCCCGATTGTAGGCCTTCAACAAAGCATCTTCAGCTCCATTGGCCGTCAGCCCTTTACCAAGCACTATCGCTTCATAGGCACTTTTAATTCGTTTCCAATTTTTATTTCTGTCCATGGCATACAATCTCCCCATCACGGTAGCAATTTTTTCACTACCTTTGAAATGTGTCCTTAAGTGTTCCAAATGACGAACAGCGTCATGTTGTGGAGTGTCGCGTCCATCGGTAAATAAATGCAAAAATACTTTTTGTATTTTTTCACGATGAAATAAATTTAACAAAGCATAAAGATGTTCTGGACAGGAATGAGCGCTGTTATGGTTTGACAATAACCCCATCAAATGTACGGCAGTATTATATTTTTTGACGTGATGCAAAGCTTGATGAAAGGCGTTGTTTTTAAAAAATGTGCCGTCGGCAATCGCATCACTTACATACATCGCATCTTGCTTTACTACTCTACCGGCACCCAGATTGATGTGTCCGGCTTCACTGTTTCCTTCTTGTCCTTTAAACAAACCAACCGCTTCACCGCTGGCTTGCAATTGAGCATTGGGAAATTTTTGTAAGAAATCAAAATAATTTGGCGCGTTTTCAGGCACAATCGGATTGAGGGTATTTTCTTTTTTTCCAATACCCCATCCATCAATAATCACTAATACAGTAGTTTTGTGTTCTAACATATTAACCTTCTAATTCCATTTCGATTTCCATTAAACGATTATATTTTTCGACACGTTCCGAACGAGACAATGATCCGGTTTTAATAAAATCAGAATTGACTGCCACCGCCAAATCAGCAATAAAAGTATCACTGGTTTCACCACTGCGATGTGAAACGGCAACTTTATAATTATTTTGTTTAGCCAACGCAATTGCCGCCATTGTTTCACTCACTGTACCAATCTGATTTAATTTTATTAAAATTGAATTGGCCACTTTTTGATTTATGCCCATTTGCAAACGTTCAGTAT
Organism: Candidatus Magasanikiibacteriota bacterium; assembly: GCA_036170335.1. GTDB lineage: Bacteria > Patescibacteriota > Patescibacteriia > Magasanikbacterales > GWA2-37-8 > CAIOJG01. The sequence continues at coordinate 4,739 of JAVHOZ010000033.1, forward strand.
TGGTCACAAACAAATCATCTCCAATCAAAGTGATTTTATTTCCCAACTCCTTGGTGAATTTCTGCCAATTATCCCAATCATCTTCACTCAACCCATCTTCGATTAAAATTATTGGATATTTTTTAACCCATTGTTTGTAGGTATCAACCATTTTATCTGCGCTCCAACCTTGTTTTTTGCTAACAAAATAATATTTTTTACTACGAAAGAATTCTGAAGCGGCTACATCTAACCCAAGAAATACATGTTTACCAGGAATCCAACCGGTGTATTTTATGGCCTCCATAATCACCTGTAAGGCGCGTTCATTGTTTAATAATTCCGGAGCAAAACCGCCTTCGTCACCCACTGAAGTCACATAACCTTTTTGACTCAAAATATTGGCCAAAGCATGAAAAATTTGTGAACCCATTCGTACCCGCTCACTCATCAATTTGTGACGAGGAATAATCATAAACTCCTGAATAGACAAACCATTGTCGGCATGACGTCCACCATTTAAAATATTCATCATTGGCACCGGCATTCGAAATTCTTTTTCTGTTATATTATAAACTTGGCGCAAATATTTGTATAATGGCATTTTTTTTGATTCCGCTCCGGCGCGAGCTACCGCCATCGACACAGCCAAAATCGAATTGGCACCCAAATTGGTTTTGTTTTTTGTCCCATCCAATTCCAACATTTTTTTATCCAAACCTTTCAAATCTTCCACTTCCAAACCAACCAAACTTTTGGCGATAATGGTATTAACATTTTTAACCGCTTTTAAAACACCTTTCCCGCCATAACGTTTTCCGCCATCACGCAACTCAAGGGCTTCGTACGAACCGGTCGAGGCACCTGATGGCACTTTAGCAACACCAATGATACCGTTTTCTAAAATTACTTTGGCCTCCACAGTCGGATTGCCACGCGAATCTAAAATTTCTCTGCCAATAATTTGTTTTATTTTCATAATTACTAGAGTTGAGTTAAAAAGAATTTTAATTCTTTTTGCGAAACTCGACGTAATTTCAAGTTTCGCAGAAACTTATAATATTAATTAAATATTTATTATCAATTATACCATACCAATAGAAATTAAAAAAGAGGCTTTTACACCTCTTTTTTATTTTCTATTAAGGCAATATTTCGTAGGTCAGACTTACATTCATTACCACATCTTTGCTGCCACTGGCGACTGAATCTGGACCGCCACCACCTTCAGCGGCACCAAAGGCCATAACTTTCATCGGATAAACATCGTTAGCTCCTTCATATTCATTGAAAGAAACTACTGAGCCTAGATGCACTCCCAATTTTTCTGATAAATATTGAGCCTTAATTTTGGCATCACTAAGCGCTTTGGCACGAGCGTCAATTTTTAAATTTTCTGGATCATCAATAGTAAAATTCAATCCACTGACTTCATTGGCTCCATATTTCCCAGCCAATCCTAAAATCTCAGGTATTTTACTGAGGTCTCTAATTTTGACAGTCAATTGATTAGTAACTTTATAACCAACTAATTCCTGACCTTTTAGTGGACTATATGTATAATCCGGATAAATTGTATAGTTACTTTGCAAATCTTTTTCCGCCACACTCAAAGCTTTTAAATCAACCGCAATTTGATCCATTACTTTTTTATTGTCCGCTTGAGCTTTGGCTACATCTTTGTCGGTATTGGAATAACCAATGGTAGTGACGGCGATATCATTGTTGCCACTCACTTTTCCATATCCGGAAACTACAATCGTACGTTCCATTCTGTCCGCTTTTCCAATATAAAAATATTTTTTGGCGTTATTGCGAATCATAGTACTTACCAACACAATGGCATAAACCAATAAAATACCCAACAATGTCATGAGCAATTTCTTTCCAAACCCACCATGCCCACAACAACCTTTTTTTACTTCACCTTTTTGTTCGCAAATCATATTATTTTATTATAAAAATTATTTTAATAAATTTTTTAAACCCGGTAATTTTTTACCACTTAAAAAGTCCAACATTGCTCCACCGCCGGTAGATACTAAATCCAATTCATTTAGTAAATTTAGGTGACGCAATATTTCTAATGTTTCACCACCACCACAAACACCAAAAGCTATACCTTTGGAGCGACTGGCAAACAAATTCACCAAAGCATAAGTACCATACTGATAAGGTTTTTGTTCAAACTTACCCATCGCCCCGTTCCAGATCAAAGTCTTGGCGGTTTTTAAATATTTGGCAAACAACAAAACTGTTTTGGGACCAACATCAAAAACACTTTCATCTTTTTTTAAAACCATTTTTTTATCCAAAGAAACTACTCGGGCTTTTTTGCCTTTGTCTGTACCCACTACTACATCTATTGGTGTTATTATTTTTTTATTTTTCAAACAATTTAAAACAACTTCTTTTAGTTTTTTATCAATCAGAGAATTACCAACATTGTTCCCTTTCGCCCATAAATATGTATTAAAAATTTCTCCCGCTAACAAAACATTATCCGCTTTTGGCAATAAATTTTTTAAAATTTGTAATTTTGTTTCGATTTTTAATCCACCCAACATCAAAACCATCGGTTGTTTCGGTCTATCAATTATTTTAGACAAACCATCTACTTCCGCCATCAATAATAAACCAGCGTAGGAAGGTAAAAATTTTGTCACACCACTGACCGATGCGCTATCACGATGCGCTACGGCAAAACCATCCAGAACAAATATATCTGCCAGCTGCGACAATTGTTTGGCAAATTTTGGATCATTGGTTTCTTCACCTTTATAAAAACGAATATTTTCCAGCATTACTAATTTTTCGCCCTCCCAATCATCACGATCTTCCAATCTACCAAAATGCACCTTTGAGCCAATTAATTTTTCCAGTTCTTTGGCAACCGGTAAAAGTGAAAACTTTTTTTCTTTTTTAACAGGACGACCAAGATGACTGACCAAAATCACCCGCGCACCACTGTGTAATAAAAATTTTATTGTTGGTAAACTAGCTTGAATTTTATAGCTATCCATCACCTGATCATTTTTTACAGGAACATTAAAATCCACGCGCACCAAAACGCGCTGGCCAAGTAAATGTTTCGCTGATTTTATGCTTTTGAGTTGCATTGATATATTATATCACAAAAATAAAAAACTCCAAAGTTAAAATTTGAGATTCTTTATTTTACTGCGCCAATTTATCATACCCGTCATCCCCCGGCCAAGCATAATGTTCAAACGCCCAAGTAGCCAAATCACGTGCTTCACTAAACCTGGCTTCTACTGTATCCGCGCCAAGCACGACTGTACGAATGGCGCGCTTACTGCCATTCTCAATCCGCACTGCAAAATTATATTTTGAACCATCGATAAATCCGGTCTTACCAGCAATAGTAAAATCACCAAATTTATTTGGCACCCATTTATTCAAAAGCCAATCAGTTGTCCAAATACGACGCGGTTTTTGATCGAGCGGTTGAGCATAATATTCTGAAATTTGTAAGGTGTTATAAATTTTATCATTGGACAGTGCATACTTTAATAAACGAGCGATATCTCGCGCCGTTCCCACATTTTTTTCATCAATACCGGTAGGTTCAACAAAATGCAAACTACGTAGACGTAAATCTTGCGCTTTTTCATTCATCTTTGCTACAAAATCTTCTTTTTTGATTCCACTTCCATTTACCATAGCATTAATAGCGCTATTGGACGAACCAACCAAAGCAATATTCCACAAATCACTCATGGCAAACTTTTCCCCGACATTTATAAAATGACTATAATTATCATAAACATCCGGCGTAATCTCTACTATTTTTTTCCAATCCGGATTGAGATCCAGTAAAACTAAAACTGACATTAATTTAGAAATGCTAGCTAGCGGACGCACGGTATCGGCATTTTTTTCAAACAATACAGTGTCGGTTTTGTCATCCATCAAAATAGCGGCGGCAGCAGTCAGTTGCACATCACAAACTGTTTTATCTTTTTTTAATGGAACATTGGGGTGACTAACCGGCAATACCGGCAACTGTTCATCCCCACCAACTACCATAATTCGCGGTTTTGATTTTGGTAAAAAAGAAACTTTTTGAGAAACCTGCGGATATGAAACTGAACCAACAAAAAGCAGAACTACGCCTAGCAGCATAATCCCAAATGAAGAAAAAAAATCAAAAATTTTTTTAGACATGAGTGCAATGATTAGGAGGCCAATTTATTGGTCTGTGCCAAAGTAATACTAATATGTTCGTGATTGTGCAGTTTATCATAATCAGGTAATTCATTCAAATTATTTACTCCCAAATGACGCAGATATTCCATCGTCACCTCATATTTTGGTAATAAACCGGATGGGTCATCGGCTTCTTTTACCAATCCTCGTATCATCAGGTTGCGCAAAATCAGACTGCAATTTACCCCGCGAATCTGTTCCAATTCCGGTCTGGTGATCGGTCCACAATATGATACTACCGTAAGAGTTTCTAGTTGTGGTCTGGTCAATTCGCCACTCACCTCCGCTTTTAAAAAATTCTCGGCCGCTTCGTGATTGTCCGGATTGGCCAACATTTGCCACTCATCATTATTTTGAATTATTATTATTCCCGATTCTTGATTGTTATATTTTAAACAAAGATTGGCCAAAGCATTTTGAGTTGTCACTTCTTCTACTTGTAATACTTTTACGATTTTTTTTAAAGACAACGGCTTGCCCGCTACAAATAAAATTGTTTCTAGTTGTGAATTTATTGTCATAATATTTTAAATTAAATGTACTTCCATATTACCAAAAGCACTATCTTGATTTATAAAAGCTTTGTGATCACGCATCAATTCCAGTAAAGCCAAAAAACTCACAATCACATCTGTTTTATTTTCCGATTCGGCAATCAAGTCGGTGAAATTTAATTTTTTATGTTGCTTTAATGTATTCCAAATAGATTCAATTTTTTGTTTTACCGACACCGCTCGATCAATCGTAATTTTTGGCAATGGATTGAGTGGTCGAAGCCGTGACACCAATTTTTCCATTGATTTCAGAAGATCACCAGTGCGAGCATTGAGCGGTAATACAAATTCAGTGTTTTTTACAGGCGGTTCGATACGACCATAAGCAATCCGATTTTGGCTCCACAAAATATTTATTTTTTTACTGGCCAAAATATATTGTTGATACATTTTGAGCTGATCTGCCAGACTCGGTCCTTCGTCTTCCTCCGGATACAAATACGGCAACAATGTTTTGGATTTCAGATATACTAGCTTGGTAGCAATCACCAAAAAATCCGCCAACTCTTCACTACGATCATTTTCCAATTTATCCAAAAAATTCAAAAATTGTTCCGTGATTTGAGACAAGGAAACTTCGGTAATATTCAGTTTTTCCAACTCGATCAATTGTAGAAGCAAATCAAGTGGACCCTGAAATTTTTCTAGCTTAATCTCATTCATGAAAATTATTGTTTGTACTCTGGTGGTGAAAGTTGTAAATCAATACGATTCAAATCACGTGGGAATAGTGTGGCATATTTTACATTATCAATCTCAAGCAATCTGGCAGTCAGGCGTTCTAAACCCATGCCCAAACCACCTTCTGGTGGCATACCGTATTTGAAAGCTTCCAAATAAAATTTGAAATCATCCGGATTCAATTCTTTTCTCTTCATACTTTCCACCAATTCGTTGTAATTATGGAAACGCTGACCACCGGAAGTTATCTCAATACCACGGAAAAGCAAATCAAAACTCTTGGTGAATTCTGGATTTTCCTCATCTGGATAAGTATACATCGGACGTTTGGAAGTCGGATAATGAGTAATAAAAATAAAATCAGAATCAAATTTTTTCTTGGCGTATTCACCCATGAAACGCTCTTCACTTGGCTCCAGATCCGGTTCGCTAGTGTGATCTACTCCGGTTTCATCTTTGATAATTTGCTGGGCTTCACGCAATTTAAAAAATGGAACTTTTTCCGGAACTGATGGACGAGTATAATTCCACAATTTTAATTCAGCCACACAAGTCGCATCCAGATGATTCAAAATATGACGCAACATTTCTATTTCCAAATTCATCACATCATGATGATCTTTGATCATGCCCATTTCCAAATCTAATACAGTGAACTCATTGAGGTGGCGAGTGGTCGCATGTTGTTCGGCGCGAAAACAATTTCCCACTGCAAACACGCGCTCAAAAACTCCCACCATAATTTGTTTATAAAATTGCGGACTCTGAGCAAGCGTGGCTTTATTTTTTAAATACTTTACTTCAAACACATCGGCGCCACCTTCGGCCGAAGCCGCCACGATTTTTGGAGCTTGAATTTCGGTAAAGTCTTGTGAAATCAGATAATCTCTAAAACCACGCACAATTTCCGCTTGAATTTTAAACAGTGCGCGATATTTTTCTGCACGCAAAGTAATTGGCAAGAAATCCAAATGCACATCCAAACCGATTTTTTCATCTTCTAAATCAAGTGGCAATGGTTCGGCTTTGGCTAAAACAGCAATACCTTTAGCAAGTACCTCCACCATACCAGTCGGCATATTTGGATTTTGTTGTTTAGCGCCACGAGCATTTACAATACCACGAATTTCTACCACCCATTCTGGACGAATTTCTTTTAGCAATTCATTCGAAGCTTCATCGAGTTCAGATGGCACTCCCACCACCTGCACGATGCCTTTGCGATCGCGCACATCCAAAAATACAATCTTGCCCATATTGCGGCGAGCGTTTACCCAACCTTGCAAAACCACTTCTTCCCCTACCTTACTTGCTGTTCCTGTTGTCAGTGTTCTCATATTATATTAATTTTATTTTCTCGCCGCTAAGGCAAATTCAAAAAAATATTTTTCCAATTTTTCCGGCGTATCACCGTATTGTCTGTCTCCCAAAAATGTATCAGCCAAAACTTCGCGTGCACGACATAATTCTTTGCGCGCTACCTGCCAACGGTTGTCGGAAATTGTTAAATCCAACAACTCAAAGGCTCTACCTAATGCTTTGTCGGTCATTTCCAATTGGCCTTTTTTTTGCCAATTACTGGCTCGCCCCACTTCACTGCCGACATTACCCATCTGTTGCGACAAACTCATTGTGAACCATTTTCCGTCAGCTAAATTTGTGTGAATTATATTACTCATACAAAATTTTATCTTTCAAAATTTCCAAAATTTTTTCTTTTATTTCTTCATCTTCCACCGAGCGGGAACGATTGCCTTGATTGGGACGAATATTAATCATCGAATCAAACTCCACCATATCTGACCATTTTAAATGATGATAAATATTTATACCCCACAAATCCATTTGTTTGGAGCCAGCATTAAGCAACTCTGCCTCTTCGTCAGCATGCAGTTCACCACCCAAAGCGACTACTTTTTTATCAACATCAATCACTCCTTTTACCATATCACCAAAACGCAATTCCGCCAAACGTTTAATTTCGGTAAAAGGAATCTTATCTTCAAAAATTATTATTTCTTCCATATCTAAATATTTCTTTTATACCGAATATAATTCAGCTATTTCCACCAAACGATGAGCGTAACCATATTCGTTATCATACCAAGCAATAATTTTTATAAGATCCCCATCGACTACAGTGGTCAAAGACAAATCAACAGTACAAGAATTGGTGTTGCCAATAAAATCTGTCGATACCAAAGGTTCGTTGGTCACAGCCAACACACCAGAAAAACGAGGAGTTTTGCTGGCCGCAATAAAAGCATTATTTATTTCTTCTTTGGTGACTTTCTTTTTTAAAACCGCGGTAATATCCGAAAGTGAAACCGTCACTACCGGCACACGAATTGCCAGACCGTCAAATTTTCCAACCACACTACTCATTACTTCACCCACTGCTTTGGCCGCACCGGTCGAAGTCGGCACAATATTTTCAGCCGCCGCACGACCACGACGCAAATCTTTGTGCGGGCCATCTTGTAAATTTTGATCGGCAGTGTAAGCATGAATAGTGTTCAACATTGCTTTGGCAATACCAAATTTTTCTTCAAGTACAGCCATCACCGGGGCGATACAATTGGTAGTACAAGAAGCATTATTTATTACACAAGATTTTTCTTTTCCAACTTTACCACAATTTACGGCACGTACATAAGTAGGCACATCGGTACCTTTGGCCGGAGCGGAAATAACTACTTTTTTAGCGCCCGCTTTGACATGCAATTCAGCGCCGGCTTTGTCCGTAAAGCGACCGGTACATTCCATCACCACATCTACTTTCAATTTGCCCCATGGTAAAAGTGAGGGGTCTTTTTCGGCAAACACCGGAATTTTTTTGCCTTTGACAATAATGTTTTTTTCATCATAACTTATTTCCAATTCAGAAGTACGATAAGCGGTGTCATGTTTCAAAAGATGCGCCAAAGTTTTGGTGTCGGTCAAATCATTGATGCCGACAATTTTGATATTCTTCTTGGTAAAGGCAGCTTTGAAAACGTGACGGCCAATGCGGCCGAAGCCATTGATGGCGATGTTCATAATATATATAGTTAACGGATTAATATTCAATATTATACCGATTTTAACGGACGATGGCAAACACGCATTTTAGATATTCGCCTTCGGTAAAGGCCACTAATTCTGGATGATCAATTCCATGAGTGTAAGTTTCCAACACCTGAACAGTACGCCCAGCTCGCCCGGCTGCTTCAGACAACATATAACGAAAATCCGACAATGAAATATGCTGCGAACAAGAAGCGGTCACCAAAATACCGTTGACTGGCAAAGCGCGAATGGCTGCTTCATTTATTTTTCTATATCCTTGCAAACCTTCGTTGATTTTATGACGATCTTTTACAAATGCCGGCGGATCTAAAACGATTACTTCAAAATCAATTTTGCTTGTTTCCGGTTGTAAATATTTTTTTACATCCTCACAAATAAATTCACATTTTTTGAGATCAAAACCATTGAGCTTCATATTTGCTTGCGCCATATCCAAAGCACCCTGAGACGAATCTACACTCACCACTTTTTTCGCACCCGCTCCCAGCGCATATACACTAAATCCACCAGTATATGAAAAACAATTTAATACTTTTTTGCCTTTACAATATCTTTGTAAAGCATTGCGTTTATCACGTTGATCCAAAAAGAAACCGGTTTTTTGACCATTGATAATATCAACAAAAAATTTATAACCATTTTCTAAAATTTCTACTTTTTCCGGAACTTTTCCAGACAACACACCAGTACCGGCACCGCCTTCTTTTTCACGATTTCCTACATCGCTACGCTCATAAATCCCTTTTGGTTTTAACACTTTATTCAGAGCCGACACGATTTCTTTTTTCCAAAAAGCGATACCAAGATTGTGAAACTGAACAGATAAATAATTATCATATTTATCGACAATTAAACCGGGTAAAAGATCATTTTCACTATTTATCACTCGGTATGAATTGGTTTTTTTATCTTCTATTAAATTTTGACGCAAATTATAAGCATCCTGAATTTTTGAAACAAAAAAAGCTTCGTCAATTTCATCTTTTTCATTCCAACTCCATAAACGCACTGCAATCTGCGCATACGAGCTAAAATATCCCTGTGCCAAGAAAAAATCCCCTTCGTCATAAAGTTTTATTGGCGTACCACTTTTGATACCATCGGGAATATTTTTCAGCGCCCCAGAAAATACCCAAGGATGACGTCCCCGAATCGGTCCGACGCGTTTTGTTAATACTGTGAGTTTGATCATAAAATGTTTGTTAATTAACGCTGTTATTTTACCTCAAACTAAACAAAAAAACAACCCCGACTAAGTCGGGATTGTTTTTGCCTGTCTTATCTTAATTCCACTACAAATCCGACACTATTTTCCGCTATGAGTTTCTTGGTCTTAAAATCATAGGCACGAATCCGAATTTGATAATTACCAATCGAGAAATTTGGCGTAATCGGCTGAGTGAAAGATAGACTGTCTTCTTCATTCGGCTTCATATTCCAATTACCAACTTTCGTTTGAATTACTTTTCCATTTGGGCCAATTAATTCACGCACCATTCTCACTTTTTGTTTTACGTCTGAGCCATTTATATAACTATACTTTAATTTTAATTGTATTGGTAAGACAACTCCCGATTTTACTTTTTCCAAGCTAGTCTCATCAAAAGATATGTTGTTTGATTCTGGATTTTCCAAACTTAAAGAGAAATATTTTTTCTTCATTTTTTCCACTTCAAATTTGAAACTGTTTTCTTCCAAAACTTTGTTCTTGGCACCTATTATTCTCACTCTCATTGTATATTCACCAGGCTTCAATTTTTTTGTCAAATTTTCTTTGATGTCACCAGTGAAAACTGCACCAGCTTTGATAGTTTTGTTGGCAGCAGCACTGATGACCACTTTACCTTTAGCATCCAACATCTGCCTGACAACCTTTACTGTCACTTTCTTTTTACTTTGATTTTTATATTTATAATTAAATTTGAGTATGGATCCAGGTTGATAGGCTGCGACTGACGGCAACGACATCACTACTTTTGATTTCGGATTGGTCGCTACCAATACTTTTACTGCTGGAGCTATTACTTCAACTTTTTTTGTTTCAATTGTTGTAGTAGAAATAATTGTAGTCGTAGTAGTTTTGATAGTAGTGGTCGCTACTGGAATAGTAGTGGTGGATACTAAGGTGGAAGTAACCGTCGTTGTAGGAGTAGCAATTTGTGCAGTAACAGAACCACCACTACTGCTCCCGCCACCAACAGCCACATCATTATCAGTAACAGTTAATGTAATACTACCAATTGATACACCAGCATATAATACATCACTACTACTAATAGCATGGGAAATGGTATCAGTACGAGTACCATCGACAACAGAATTGTTAACAGCTGTCACTGTCACAGTTTGGGCTGAATTCCAATTTGAAGTAGTAAATGTCAAACTGGTAGGACTAACTGTAGCTTTTGCACCAGTGACACTCGGAGTAACAGTAACATTGGAGCTTGGTTGTGAAGTTAATACAACAGTATAAGTGTCAGTTGAACCACCTTCAGTTACCGCTGTAGAACCGCCAACTTCTGTAAGTGTAACACCGGCTGTGCTATTGAGATAAGTAATCACAAAGTCAGTTAAGTGGTTCGTTTGACCGGTAATTGTCTTATTAGTCGGGTCAACTGTATACCCACCTTCTACCGGAACATAATCACCTTTTTCTGGAGAAAAGTATGCCAACATCAAACTGCTAGTATTTACACCAGTTGGGATCTGCATACTGGAAAAATCCAATGTTATTTCCGCATAACCAATCAAATTGGTAATAGCTGATTCACCATCAGCGTTTATTGCATATGTGGTATTGCCAAAAGCCTGATAGCTAGCGGTATCTGGTGCAGTATAACTTTTTTCCAAATTAAGAGTGACATCACCATCACCAGTCTCAAGAACACCGCCACCAAAAGTAAATTTAATTCCAGTACCTTCAGTATCGTTTATAGAACCACCACTGTCCGTACTCGCAATTCCTACAGTAGAAGTGGAAGCATTGCCGGAAGCGGCTGTTAAATTAAAATTAAGTGTTTCATCAGCATCAACAGTCACCGTACCGCCTACTGTTTCTGAATGTTTCGGTCCAACCCCTTTTACTGTCCAGTCGCCTACTTTAACCGGCAGTGAATATTGACCACTCGCATTAACCTGCGCTGTAACCATCGTACCTGAAGCATTAAATGCCCAAACAGAGCCTTCTGACATAGGTGATCCGGAAGAATTGTTTAAAATACCACTAATAACATACGGTGCAGTGGTCAAAGCCGGCTGATCCAATGTCGAAGTTGGACCACCAAAATTATATCCTGCTGTATTAGTTGTAAAGCTAACTGTTTGACCATTTGTTCCAATATAACCATTTAGGGTATCTCCAACAACATATGACCCTGTTTTCAAATAAGCGGTATATACACCATTATCATCCGAAACAGCTGTAATCGTAGTGCTAGCATTTGAAAATACCACTAGTACACCAGCTTTAGCCGTAGTTGTATTAGAATCAACATACACTGAACCGGTAACCATTACCAAAGCATTGTTACCTGACATTCCCAAATTAAGATCAACCGTCTCTCCAGCACTAGTTGAACCGTTGAATTTGCCAACACCGGATATGTCTACAAAATAGTTATAAGTACCGATTGGAACAGATAAGGCTACTGAGCTACTTAAATCATTTACTTTCTTAGAAATATGTTGGCTGCTGTCAGTAGAACTTTTTAGATCAACAAAAGCATTCATCTGAGCAGTGCCAGTGACAAAGTTAAAAGTCACCGATGACATCGTTCCAGGATTGATGTTTTTGGTTGCGTTACCGCCACTTATTGCTTGAGTAGCGCTCAGCTCACCATAATCCGGATGTAAAAGTCCAATATGATAAGTTTTTCCATCAACAACTTTTACTGAGTAGACACCAGAGCTATTAGTATTAATATTGCGTTTATAACCGTTTGGAACCGGTCCATTATTCCATTCTTCAATAAACACAGGAACATTAGCCAAAACAGACCCAACTGTAATGGTACCATCCAATGTATAACAAGTACCACTAGGAATTAAATTTTGACTGGATTGGCTAGAACCGTTTACCATAACACTTTTACTAAGTGTACCACAAACATCCGATTTATCCGGTGGTAATTCTGCTTTTACCGTCCAAACACCATTGTCTACAAACAAAGTAAAACTACCATCTGAAGCGGTACCACTAAAAACCGTATTACCATTGGCATCTACCGCTGAAACCGGTGCGCCACCAACTGCGTTGTTGTTAGAATCCAACACTTTACCGGAAATAGTATAAGAGGATTTCTTTAAAACCAAATTCAGTAGGTTACTTTGACTAACCGGTTTATTGTTAAAATAAACTACCGGTAAATTATTGACTTGTTTAATTTCTATTTGTTTTACTATCGATGGCATCCCCGGAATATTGGCACCAATTTCATATACACCATAATCAGATACTGCCAAATTAAATGTACCTGAAGCATTGGATTGGCCAATAGTAGGAGCACCAAAACCCTGACGATGTAAAAATACATTCACATTTTGAATACCATTACCAACAGTATCTACCACTGTACCAGTGACTGTTTTATCGGCAGTAGCAAAAGTAAATGTTAGCACATCAGTGCTGTTATCAAAAGAAACATTTGGTGGCAGTATACTTGTACCGATGACAATGGCTGGTGTACCACCTATACCGCTTACCTGTAATGGTACTGATTGCGGAGGGACGGTTGATAATTGTGTTGATATACCACCGGAAGCTCCTTTTGGCATAGCTGAACCAACACCAACCATCCATGAACCATTATTAGGAATATTAAGAGTATATCCATTAGAAGTGGCCACTCCTACCGCACTTAAAGTTTTTACTACAAATTTACCCGGACCACCGGCAAAAATATCTAAATCTTTACCACCAAAATTAAACGGTTGATTATCACTACCAACTAACTTGATAGTTAAAGGAGCAGTAGCTGCACCGGTTAAGGAAGTAAATGCAAAAGTCTTACTTTTGCTGTCATTACTAACACAAAGAGGTTCAGGTGACATTTGACCGGAAAAATCAGTACTACCCAAAGTTACCATTGGATCGGTACCAATATAATAACAACCATTATTTAATCCAGAATACACAATAGTCGTAGTTGCAGTGCCATCTACTTGTGAAATTGATCCATTAGTAATAGTTATTTGCTTATCCATCGGGCCGCTAGGACCACCACCGTGCAACATAAATGAACCGGAACCGGTTAAACCGGACACACCAATTGTGATTAAACCACTACCACCACTATTAATAAAATACGGCATGGTAGTTTTATTAACAATAATTTCTCCACCTCGACTTATTTTAATACCAACAGTATAACCACCCATATTAGGTCCTTTTGGAATAATCGGATTGATAATCTTTTTAAGATCTATCATCAAAGGATCGCTAGCATTTGGTGTGCCACTAATTACATTAGTAGTTAAGGTAATAGTATTGGCAGTATTATCGACTGTTAAGTTGGTACTACTTACTGATCCTGTCCCAAATTGACTGTAATCATTGTAAGCCGGAGAAAAAATATCATAAGTAGTACTAGCAATATTGGTACCATTTGGAAAACTTAAAACTATCAAATCATCATCTTGTAACACTACACCCGGCGCAAATCTTACTTGAAACACGTTACTATCCTGTCCGGCAGTAGAACTAAAAGGAAAAGCGGTGTCAGCTTGTCCCAAAGCAAATTGATCAGGTGTAAAACTGCCAAACCCTTGTGGTTTAAACTGAGAAATAGTAGCACTACCAACACCACCGCCACTGACTGTAGGGGGAGCAAACATACTAGCCCCACT
>JAVHOZ010000034.1:0-4086 GCA_036170335.1 Candidatus Magasanikiibacteriota bacterium
ATAGAGGACAAAGAGCTCGTTGACAATGCATTAAGAAACATTAAGCCGGTTTACCAGAGCGCAATTGTGCTATTTTATCGCGATGAGCTGACTTATGAAGAAATCGCCGAGGTCCTGAAAGTGCCAATCAATACTGTCAAAACATACATATATCGTGCCAAAAAAGCCTTAAGTGATCTGCTAAAATAATTATATGACTGAAGTCCCGCAAAATTTACATCGCGATATTATGCGTTCCGTAAAAATTGTAAAACGGCGCTATTATATATTTGGACTATTGACCGGATTTTTTACCGGTCTCATAATGATGTTGTGGGTGGTGTATGACAAGATGGTGGAAAGTGGAAGTTTTGATTTTTTTGGTGTCTTAGTAGATACTCTCCGAATTGACATGTCTTTGATCACTGATTTTAGCGAAGACATAAAGGAATTCATTCCTCTACAGCACTTAGGTTGGTCGTTGATCTTGTTTATTATAGTAAGCTTTTTAATTATTGCAATTGTTCGTTATAGAAAAATTCTTTTTTTAAAGGTCGTTAAATTTCATAAGTAAAATTATTCAGATTAATTAATTCAAATATAAAATATATGAAAAAAATACTATCTTCGTTAATAGCAGCCGGTCTTATTTTAGTCGCTTCTCCAGCCGTCGCCCAGGTTTCTACTTCCGCTCCAGTAGTAGCTCAAAAAACCACTGTCAAAGAAAGTATCAAAAAGATTAATGCTAATACTAAGGAAAAAATTGGTAAGGTAAAAGTGGAAAAGAAAAACGCTTTTGAAAAGGCAAAAACTGAAGTAAAAGAAATTAGATCTAAAGCTAAAGAAGAAAAAGGAAAAGTATTGGCAGAAGTTAAGTTAAAAAAAGAAGCTGGTAAAGCAAATTTTGAAGCATTAAAAGCTTTGGGGAAAACTAAAAAAGCTGCTTTCGCCACTGCTCGTCAGGAATATTTAGCGGCTATAAAATTAGCCGGTGCTGATTATAAAACTGCTTTAGTAGCTGCAGCAAAAGATAAGGTTGCTAGAAAAGCCGCTCGTACTCAGTTCGAAGTAGCCAAAAAGGCCGCTAATGGAAAATACAGTGCTGCAAAAAAGGCTGCTACTAGTGCTTTTATGACCGCTAAGGATGCTCTAAAAGCTCCTACTTCAGCTGTTCCTGATATTACTCCAGTCTCCACTCCAGCTCCAGTTGCAGACACCACTACTAATCAATAATCATCGGTTAATTAAAAATCTTCCCTTAGTTGGGAAGATTTTTTTTGTCCAAAATTTTATTTACTTGGGCATCTGCTTCTTTATTGTTTTCTCGTAAAGTGTGCTTGTATTTAACTTTTTTAAATTGAGCCGCTGTGTTGTATACTTGTATAAATAATTTTTGTAAACTTGGTTCACGAACTTTATAAAATCCTTGCATTTGTTTTGTTACTAACTCGCTATCCAATATACATTCAATTTCAGTAGCACCCAATTCTTTGGCTCGTTTTAGAGCGGAGATCAAAGCGGAATATTCGGCAAAATTATTTGTTTGTTCTCCCAAATATTCACCATAGGCGTCAATCGTATGCCCAGCTTCGTCTTTGATTACAACACCAGTAGCCGCCGGTCCGGGGTTACCACGAGCACCACCGTCTGTGTATGTTATAAGTTTCATATATAATTTCTAATATTTTATTTTCCACAACCCATCTTGATTGTTTGTATTAACTGAAAAATATAATTCTCTTTTTTGAGCATCAGCGGCAGTATCATTAATTTTATAATTTATCAAATTGTGGTTAACAAAATAATAAGGGAAAAGCGCAGTCATTTTATCGGACCAGATTAAGCCCAATGTATTGTATTCATCTAACACAATTACTTTTTTCAATTGTTCGCCAGATCTATTCAACAAAAATGGTTCTTCACCCTGACTAAAAGTTGTTATTTCCCAAGGTGTCCAGATTATCCACCAGTTATTAAAATTGGAAGACAAAAATTTATCACCAAAAATTGGAAATTGTTTATCGGGATTAAGTAATATCATTTCAGATACATCAGGTTTTTTTAATAAAATTTGCCCGTCTTGAGCTTTGATAATTTTCCAGTTTATTTTTTGGTCATTATTCTTAATGATATTATTTATATTATTAAACACTTTAGAAAAACCAAAAGTATCCTTTACAGCAATTATTTTATCGGTTGAGGAAGTGTTTTGCAGTGTCCAGATTTGACCACTTTCCACATACCAATCCATAAAAATATTTTTGCCGATAGTCGAATTTTGTCTGGTGTCGACATTAAATACCCTCAGTTGATCTATGGTTGAGTAAAATATTTCTGGTTGGGATAAATCACCCCATTGAATTTTGGTGATTTTATTTTTTTCTTCTTTAGCTAAATTCCAAGTTTTGTCTAGTTCCTGTGGATTTATTATATATATTTCTGACAAATCATCAGCTGAAATGGTTGCTAAATTATTTTTTGAATTTGACCAACTAACTTGATATGTTTTTCCAACCGTGCCGGTGACAATTGATTTTTCGGTATTATTAATCAAATCTTTTAACCAAAATGTTGTAGTAACATCGTTGGTTTCATAAATTATATAATTATTATTGTTGGACAGATAGAATTTGTCTATTTTATGGTTAGAAATTTTTTGTGGTTCAGATTTTTGAATTAACTGTATTTCTTTTATATATACCGTTTGTTTATTTTCAACAATTACTTCTTTTTCCCAATCATAAAATCCGTCAGCTGTTAATTTAATTTTGTATTTTCCTGGAACCAAATTTTTTAAACGAATAGGTATTTTTGTTTTTAATTTGACATTATTTAGATAAGCTACAATATTTTTTGGCGACACATCTATACTAATTGCTCCAGTCTCTTGAACTATCCCATTGGAAAAATCATAACGATAGCCGGAGGTGTATAAGATTAAAACTGGTGAAATTATTAGAAAAGCCAAAATAAAAGAAGCCAGCAAAGCCAACCTCCAAGGACGGGTAAAATGCGTTCCGGGATATTCCATAATAATCGTTGTTTTAGCCACAATTGAATCAAATTGCGGTTTGCAAAATTTTAATGTTTGTAGTATAGTATAGAATGATAAAAAAATAAAGGCGCAACCTATGTCCTATCTTATAATAAACGGTGGTAAAAAATTACAGGGGACAATTGAAAACCAGTCAGCCAAAAATTCCGCTGTGGCGATTTTGTGCGCTTGCATGGCAATCAGAGGTAAAACTACCTTGATGGACATGCCTAAAATTGAAGAAGTTAATAGAATAATTGAATTGTTGCAAAGTATTGGTGTTAAAATCAAATGGACTGATAAAGGCAAGCTAGAAGTAGACGCATCTGGTGATTTAAACATGGACAAAATAGATCCAAACGCTTCGCAAAAAACCCGTGCCTCGATTTTTTTATGGGGAGCCCTAGCCGCTCGTGTAAAAACATATAAAATTCCAAAATCTGGCGGTTGCCATCTGGGTGAGCGTACTGTCAGACCACATTGGTATGCTTTAGAAAAATTGGGTGTACAAGTAGAATCAAAAGATTGTTTTTATTCTGTAAAAAACTCTCCGTTGAAAGCAGCTCAGATTGTGATGTATGAATCTGGAGATACTACGACTGAAAATGTAATTATGGCGGCGGTGCTAGCTTCAGGAAAAACAACTATCAAGATGGCTTCGGCCAATTATATGGTTCAGGATCTGTGTTATTTTTTAAACAAAGCTGGAGCCAAAATAAAAGGGATTGGCACTACCACTTTAGAAATAAACGGAGTTGCTAAATTAAAACCAGTAAAAAATTATTCCATCATGCCAGATCCAATAGTTGCAATGACCTATCTTGCGATTGGCATCACCACCAGTTCCAATATTACAGTAAGAAGTTGCCCATTAGAGTTTTTGGAGTTAGAATTATGTAAATTGGAAGTCATGGGGCAAAAATATAAAATAAAAAATGAAAGAAAATCCAAAAATGGTAAATTCACTTTAGTAGATATTGAAACTTTTCCTAGTACTTTAACTGCTTTGCCGGATAAGATTTATGGGCGACCTTTTCCTGGTTTGAATATTGACAATTTGCCACTATTTATTC
>JAVHOZ010000035.1:0-4052 GCA_036170335.1 Candidatus Magasanikiibacteriota bacterium
TGGATTTCCGTTTATGAAAAACCTGGGGCAGATTTTGTACCAATACGAAAAAGAAAGAACCAAAAAATACTTGCCGGATTTGAGTGGATTGGTATTTGATTATGAAAAGTGACCTTTTTAGCCTCAATTTATTTTTTTAATTCCTTCTTCGGTGTAGACAATGTCAGCGCCGGATTCTTTGGCTTCTTTTTCTTTTTCACTGGAACAAAAAACCGCTACTTTTTTGGTTTTACCGATACCATGTGGCAACACTACTGTCGCGCGGATCAATTGGTCACCCTTCTTTGGGTCAATGCCCAAGTGGGCGTGAATTTCAACACTAGCATCAAATTTGACACCAGAAGTTGCTTTGACGAGTGTGATCGCTTCGTCTAAAGAGTAGACCTTATTTTTGTCTACTTTGGCTGAGATTGCAGCCATTCGCTTGTTTAATTTAGCCATATTTTTTTATCCCGACTAAGTCGGGATTAGTGGTACAAACTCTCGAGTGGTCGAGATCCCACCGTTAATATACTTTATATATAGCCTAAAATCGGATTTGTGTCAACTGCTAACTGATGGAAAACAATCGCAGGAATATTTTTTTAAACAGCCTGCCCACTTCACGTACACCATTTTTTACTTGGCGATAATAGGCAATGTTGAGTAGGAGCAGTAATATTATTATTATAGCATCATAACTTTGACGTAGCCAGTACTCATCGGCTAATCTTACCCACATACCAAACTCATCAAATGTCAAGCCGAGACCAACCCCATAAAGAGCGGTGCAAATTTTGAAAATTTCCGATTCTGCGTTGGGGCGACGCATTATTAAATATAATCCAATTAAAACTAAAATTATTACACCATAGGTAAAGTGGTGAATATGAACTCCGCGAATATTTAGAAAAAAATTTGGAAGCCATTTGCCGATGATTAAATAAACCATCAGACGAGAAAAAATAAAAGTGATAAGAAAATAAAAAATCACAACGCCGATGATGCGTTGGTTGAGAGCGGAGTCAATTTTTAATTTCCAATCTTCCTCCATAGTTATTTGCACTCCTTGTTGGAGCATTTAATTTCACCTTTGAAAGTTTGAGTTAGCAGCGATCCACATTTATCACATTTTTCGCCGGTCGGTTTGTCCCACAGAGCGAAGTCGCATTTTGGATATTTGTTGCAACCATAAAATGTTTTACCGCGTTTGCTGCGACGCTGCGCCAGATCACCTTCGAGACATTTTGGACATTTTACTCCGGTAACAACGTCGATATTTTTGGTAGTTTTACATTCTGGATAACCGGTACAGGCCATAAATTTACCAAAACGGCCATTTTTTATTACCATTGGTTTGCCACATTTTTCACAAACTTCTTCAGTCGCTTCATCAGGAATTTTTTCTTTTTGAGGAATTTCTTTGTCTTTTATTTTGAGATTTTCTTTGAAAGGAAAATAAAATTCACCAATCACCGGTTGCCATTGTTTTTCGCCACGAGCGATAGAGTCAAAATTTTCTTCCATTTGAGCGGTAAAAGAAAAATCGACAATGTTTGGAAAATGTTTTACCAATAAATCATTGACTACAAAAGCCACCTCGCGTGGTTTGAGACGTTTTTTGTCATCACGTTCCACATAACCACGATCCTCAATAGTCGCGATGGTCGGCGCATAGGTAGATGGACGACCGATACCGTATTCTTCCAAAGCTTTTACTAAACCGGCGTCATTGTAGCGAGCTGGTGGTTCAGTATAATGTTGTTCAGTTTTTATTTCTTGGCATTTTACTTTTTCGCCATTTTCCAAATTTGGTAAAGCGTTGTCTTTGCTCTTGTCCGGATATAATTTTAAAAAACCATCAAAAACAATAGTTTGACCGGTAGCACGGAAAATATAATTGTTGGTGGAAATAATATTGGCGCCAGTGGAGGCAATATCAGCCGCGGCCATCTGAGTACCCATGGCTCGATTCCAAATTAATTCATAAAGTCTGAATTGGTTTTTTTCCAAAAATGGTTCAACGATGGCTGGGGTACGTGCAGCTTCGGTTGGGCGGATAGCTTCATGGGCTTCTTGAGCGTTTTTACTTTTGTTGGTATAGGCGCGCGGTTTGTCTAGATTATATTTGGCACCAAATTCTTCACCGATAACTTTGCGAGCGTCATCTAAAAATTTTTGAGAAAGATTTACCGCATCAGTACGCATGTAGGTAATCAAACCATGAGAGCCCTGTGATCCAAGTTCCACACCTTCATATAATTGTTGCGCCAAACGCATAGTTTGTTTGGCAGAAAAACCCAAACGGTTGTTGGCTTCTTGTTGAAGAGATGAAGTGGTAAATGGTGGGGGAGGATTACGTTTGCTGTTTTTCTTTTCGACCGCGTTGACGGTATAAATAACACCTTGAAGGTCGGCCAAAATTTTATCGGCTGCTTCTTTATTTTTAATACCGAGTTTGTCCAATTTTTTTTCGGGAGTAGCCGAAAGTTTGGCATTAAAATCTATTTTTTCTTTATTTTCAAAAATACCTTCGACTGACCAATATTCTTCCGGTTTAAAATCTAAAATTTCGCGCTCTCGCTCTACTGTGAGACGCATTGCAACACTTTGAACACGACCGGCTGATAATCCTTTGGCCACTTTGCGCCACAAAAAAGGTGATAATTCATAGCCGACCAATCTATCTAGAATACGACGAGCTTGTTGGGCATCGACCATCTTGAGATCCAGCGCACGGGGGTTGGCGATAGCGTGTTCAATAGCCGTTTTGGTGATTTCATGAAAGGCAATACGTTGGGCTTTTTGTGGATCAACACCCAAAACTTGCGCCAAATGCCAAGAAATAGCCTCTCCTTCACGATCCTCATCGGTAGCGAATAGGATGTTGTCGGTTTTTTTGGCGGCATCTTTTAGTTCTTTGATTACTTTGCTTTTGTCGCGACTGTTGATGTATTGAGGGGCAAAATTATTTTCAATATCAATCCCCATTTTGCTTTTTGGTAGATCACGAACATGGCCAAAAGATGATTTGACAACATAACTTTTTCCTAAAAATTTGGAAATAGTTTTGGCTTTGGCGGGTGACTCGACGATAACAAGTTTTGACATATTTTTTTATTTTTCCTCATTAGGGTAGTTGATTTTGACTAAAATGTCAATTTTGTGATAGAATTTCTGTATAAATTAATAATTTTATTATATGGTTGAAAGTGAAAAAAAACCTTCAAAAGAAGTAGAAGAAAGTTGGGTAGCGCCATCTTCTGACAATGGTTATGGTAGCGGAAAATTAATAGAAAAATCCGTGACAGATGATTTTTTTAATGTACCTGAAGCAGTTGGTATTACGCCTTTGAGTGAAGATGACAAAACAAAGCGTTTCAAAATGGTACATCTAAAACGGTAAAAAATAAATTATTAAAAAATAATGTCGACTCAATCGGCATTATTTTTTTATGTAATTCATTCCACCAACATTTTTTATCAACCCTTTTATCTCCATTAAAATTAAAGTGGAGCTGACAATGGAACTTTCCAATAAACTCTCCAAAATAATTTGGTTAATATTTTTTGGTTCTTTGGACAGACAATTTAGTATTTTATTTTCTGTTTCATTGGCGCCGGTTGGTTTGTCGGTTGGCACGGTTTGTTTTATAGTTTGTAAATTTAGCGCTTCCAAAATATCATTTGGTTCAGTTACCAATTTTGCGCCCAGTTTTATCAAATTATTTGGACCGGCACCAGTTGGTGAGGTGATTGCATGTGGCACCGCCATTACTTCGCGATTATAATCCAGAGCACAGCGGGCAGTAATTAGCGCCCCGGATTTTATTGGAGCTTCTATTACCAGTGTTCCTAGCGACAATCCAGCGATAATTCTATTTCGAGCGGGGAAGGAATATTGAGAAGGTCCAAATCCAGGTGGATATTCAGACAATATTGCACCACCGCAGTCAATAATTTTTTGCGATAAATTTTTATGAGCTTCGGGGTAAACATTTTGTTTGTTTATTCCAGTACCCAAAACAGCGACAGTGGTACCGTGTACATCGATAGCAGCGGCATGAGCAACT
>JAVHOZ010000036.1:0-4042 GCA_036170335.1 Candidatus Magasanikiibacteriota bacterium
CGGGATACGGGAATCGAACCCGCATCTTAGCCTTGGGAAGGCCACATACTACCACTGTACTAATCCCGCAACAAAACGGAGGCTTATGCCCCCGTTTTTTAATAAAATTATTTTGTTGTACTAGTACTTAAATCCACAAAGGGGTTATGAATTTTGGCATACAAATGGAAGGTCGCGGCCTTGGCCATCTGGTCCAAAAATGCTTCTGGAGTTGGAAAACGGAATAAAATATGACGGGCGTGTACTTTGTCAGCATTAACCATTTTTCCTTTAGCATCTTTCACTTTTTCAGTCTTCTTTTCGTCTAATTTTATAATATGATAACCATATTGAGTTTCAACCAGGTCTTGAGTCATCTCACCCACTTTTAGTGTATATACTGCTTTTTCAAATTCTGGCACCATATCCCCTTTTCCAAACCAACCAAGATCGCCACCTTTGACATTGGTGCCATCCTCGCCGTATATTTTGGCTTCTTCGGCAAAATCTTTGCCGGCTTTTATTTCATTTAGTACCACTAGCGCTTTGTTGCGAATCTCTTCACGAGCTTTTTGATCACCTTGAATTTTTTCACTAATTTTTTGTTGTAAAACAAAATTCTTGATTACTTTTTCCTCGTATTGAGCGTATGTCCAACCATAACGCTGTTGAATTTCTTTTTCAATTTCTCCTTCGTTTTTGAATTGTTTCAACAAATTGGCTTTTAGATCAGCCACGTCTTTATCTTCTATTTTCACATTGTATTTTGCGGCTGCCTCTCTTATTAAAACATTGTTGGACAATCTCCACAAAACTTGATCCGACATTTTTTCCGGAGTTAAGCTGGCCGAATTTCCTTTGTTGGCTTTATCAAACTCAACTAACTTTTGGATTGCTTGCATGTCATCGGCGTAGTTGGAATACAACACACTTTCGCCATTTACTTTCATTATTGGTAAACGTAAAAATTTGGCAGTTACCAATGTAAAATTATCTGTGGCTGCTTTAGCGTAAACACGATAAACACCAACTGCTCCGGAAATTACTACTGCCGTTACCAAGATACCTACCAATCCAAACGCAAACATTTTCATGTTTTTATTTTCATTAGAAGACTTGGGTGTTTCAGAAGTTTTGGCTACTTCTAACACTGACGGTACTGATTTTTGCTGTTCCTCCTTGGGGGTATTTTGTTCCATAAAATAAATTAATTATTATCTTTAAAAAAGAAAAATTTAAACCACTTAATTGGATTTTTAACATTAGACCATTTTAGCAAATCATGTTCTGGTTGTCTAGTACTATTTTGAAATGAACCGCTAGGAATTATTGCCATCTTCTCCCCAGGTTTTAGCAGATTTAGCTCAGTACGGGCTTTTTCTTCAACAAAAGCTGGTGATTGAATATATTTAAGCACTTCTATTGTTTGTAGTTTTTTGACTTCCAAATCACGAACTTCTTCATGAAGTGTGTCTATTTCACTACGAACTACATACTCTTGATAATACGCTCGAACATAATAAAAAGTCAACAGCACGGACAAACCAAACAACGCTAGCAAAAACCAACGTGAATAAAAAACATGTTTCCAATTTTTATTTTTTGATTCGGCCATAGTTAAATTTTTCTATTTTTTATTCTTCAACATTTTCTTTTTCAATTTTTTGATCAATTAATTTTAATTGTTCATCAGCTAAATCGTGTATTTCACACAACTGAGCTTCATCTAAGTCCGGAATTATATTTAAAAAAGCTTTGTAAATAGAATCTTGGTCGCGCAGATTTTTATTTTCAAGAAAATTATTTTTATGTTCTAAAATAAAATCTAAAATTCTTTGAGGTGATCGAATTTGATTTAATTTTAAAGATGTTTGCTCATTGTTGGTTTCAATGGTAATTTCTCCATAGTTAAAAATATTCGGCAAAAATCCTTGTTTACGCACATAAACATCGATAATATCATTAAAATGTATGACTGATAAATATTCATCAAACCACCCAACTCGATTGATATCCACCAAACGTTCAGTAGTGATTACGGAAATATTTTTATTATTAAAATACCAAGTGTGAAAAATAATGTATACTCCAATCAACATCCCAAAACCATACATCGCGTATCCCCATGCCCCTTGAGAAAACAACCAAAACATAAAAAATGAGGCCGTTCCCATGAACACAAAACCCAATAAATACACCCAAAAATATGTTAAGAAAAAAGCTTTAATCACCAATACTATCTCCTCATTTTTACGTAAATTAATTTTTTTTGAAAGAGACATAATGTTCTAGAATTTCTCTTACGACAGTGCGATCGTTCCAGGGGATTTTTTCCCCATTGGCAACGGCTATATATGGTTCAGTACCTTTGGCGGTAATAACTACAATATCATTTTCTTTTGCCAGACTAAAAGCCTTTTGGATGCCTTTGAAACGATCGACTACAACAAACAAATCTGTATCATCTTTTTTACCGGATTCTCGTGCCCCTTGCGCCAACATTTGCGCGATCTCTAGTGGATCTTCATCGTAACAATTGACATCTGAAATCACAATATAATCACAAAGTTTGCCGGCAATTGCCCCCATTTTTGGGCGTTTTGAGGTATCTCGTCCGCCGCCATCTGATCCAATCACAGCAATGACTTTACCTTTGCAAATATTTCTTAAGGCTTTGAATAATTCAGTCAAACTCATCGGTTCGTGGGCATAATCAACCACTACTTTAAAATTTTGTCCGGCATTGATAAATTCCATTCTTCCTTCTAGTTTGGTTATAGTTCTGAGACCGTGGGCTATTTTTTCTTCAGAAATATTTTGAGTTTTACCTATTGCCATAGCCACCAAGGCATTATATACATTGAAATTCCCGACTAAATTAATATGGTAATTTTTTTCCGCTACTTTGAAATGTACACCCAATTCATCAGAAGATAAAATTGTTGCTTGGGATATTTCAGTCACTGCCAAATTATTTTTTGATTGTAAGCTGTAGCCAACTTTTTTGTCCGCCCAATAATTTAAATAAAAAGAAGCATTATTATCATCCAAATTTGCGACGATAACTTTTTCGATTTTCTTTTTATTTAAAATTTTATGAGAATATTTTTTTAGAGTGGCAAATAATTTGCCTTTGTCAGATCTGAGATTATCAAAACCACCATGACGTTCACTATGTTCAGTGCCTAAATTTGTAAAAACCGCGATATCGTACTGCAAACCATAATGACGATATTGCAAAATTCCTTCGGATGATGTTTCTACTACCGCATATTGACAACCGGCCTGTACCATCTCGGAGAGCATTTTTTGGATTTGCCCCATGCCAAGCATAGTCATTTTTTTGTCATTGAGCCAACGTTTTTCACCAATTTGAAATTCAACCGTTGACATCAAGCCAACTTTGAATCCTCCGGCTTGTAACACAGAAGCAACATATTTACAGGTAGTGGATTTTCCTTTAGTACCGGTAACTCCTATTACAATTAATTGGCGGGCAGGACGACCATAGCGCCAATAAGCAATTACGGCAATTAAAAAATGTTTTAAATTATTAATTTTTTGCTTTAACATACTTTATACACTACGCACGAATGCTTACTTCATATACTACTTGTTCCAATTTGTGTAAGGCTTGTTTGGCCTGATCAAATTTATTACGATGATAGCCGGTCAAATCCATATCCATCAATTCTCCAATAATTTCCTCCGCATATTCGTAACATTTTTTGGTTAACTCAAAATTACGAGCGGTGGCGGCTCGAATTGCATAACGACACAATTCACCAGGGACATCGCACAAACCACTGATAAAAGTATCCGGATCTACTACGACCCCTTTGATTTTTCCAACCGGCTTATTGAGTACATAGCTATTAAAAAGTACCGCCTCCACATATTCTTCGAGAGCCGCCCGATATGAACCTTCGTTGAACAGTCGTTTATCATTTTTGAATTTTTTATACAATTCCAATAACAAACCCTCAGCCAATTTCAAACGTTCACTTCCTCCTTCTTTATCATCACGCTGGAGGGCAAAAATGGCCTTTTTGGCGTGTTGTTG
>JAVHOZ010000037.1:0-18159 GCA_036170335.1 Candidatus Magasanikiibacteriota bacterium
CAGCCTGACATTCACCAACAAAATTGTTGTATTTATCTTTATTACCAAACGACCACAAACCATAGCTATTGCCATTTTGGAGATAATTTGGATAACATGGTTGTTGATCGGTATTTATACAACCGTTTCCAATACTACAATCGGCGTCATTGACACAAGTGGTATATTTAGAAGCAACTATTAAAGTAGAAGTATTGCCACAAACTCCGACCCCTTTCCAGAACCAACCACTCACTTTGTTGTTGTCTATTGTTATATTTGGATTATAGGCACAAACCTTGGCACCAATGACCGCTGGATCTTTGAAATAAGCTTCACCTAGACTAGAATCATAGGCGCCACAACCCAAAGCCTGTTCGTGACACAAAATTCCCGGCAAAGGATTGCCGCTGGCATCGGTGCTAGCTACCAATTGAGCCGGATCAAGTTTGATAGTAGTGGTTTCAAACTGTATGCCACTAGGAGTACTCTTTTGGAGACCGGCGATGGTACAACCAATATTGGCCGCGTTACATGAAGCGCTGGAATCGGCGACGAGATAAATAGGATCGGTACTGGAGGTATCGGCTGGGATAAAATATGTAGATGTAACAAAAATACCACCTACTTTAATGATATCCTCTTTGGAATATCCTTTTATCGAATCTTTGAGATAACAACTAGTTTTGTCTTGTTCTATCTGACAAGAAAATGATCTATCGCTCAATGAAATCGTTGGATTGGCACCTGACTTACCGGCCAAACTGACATTGTAAGCCTGCGAATTACTCTGTTCATCCTTATCTACTTTACTGAAGGTATCTATAAAAGCGGTACAACCTATCGCCCCTTCACGACATAAGAAACTAAAATTAGTGAGGAAATAATCGTTGGTTCCGTTGGTATTTATTGAACCTTTGTAGGCACTACAACCCAAAGCTACACCCGGTAAATTATCGGTTGGATTATCATCACAAATTGGATCAACTTTTAGAGAATCTTTTACTAAATACAAATATTGCGATACTTTGGTGAGACGAATATTGTCCAAGAATAAATTTCCACCATCTTTTAGTATGAAATTTATAGTACTAGTGCCGGCGGATTGCAACTCCAATAAATTAAAAGTGTAATATTGCCAGGAAGCATTGGCGGTAATGGTACCAGCGGTGGCTGGATTACCTTCTTCATCAGTCATCGATATATCGACATTGCCGCCACTACCTTTGGCCCAGAAACTCAAGCTGTAACTAATATTACTTTGAGCGTCAAAAGAATCATATTTTAGATCAACAGTTTTTTTCAAAGTACTATTTTGTGTTCCAGAATACCCTAAAGAATGTCCTTCTTTGTGAGTAGATTCGATTGTCCAGGCAACTGTACCACCAGTAGTCGAACTCCAGCCATTATTTACGGCCGTACTATCTGAATTTTCAAAATTTTCAGTTGGTAATACCGTCTGAATATTATTGCCATTATTTCCCTTGTATTCACGACAAGACACAGCGGAAGCGGTGCAAGTGTCACTCTCTTCTGTATAGGCCACTACCCCACCTGGCAAACCATTATAAAAACAAGAACCGGTTTTGTATTCACCATTGCCAAAACATTGTTCTTTTCCCGAATCTGATACCAACAACTCAGGACTATTGAGACGATATGGTGTGCAGTCGGCGGAAACTACTACGGTATGCGCAAGCATGGCATAGTAGATATTTCCTTTGTCGTCATTGAACTGACGACAGTCTGGATCGGAACTGCCGGCTTTGTATAAAATGGCATTGCATTTGTTTGTGTCCGTGTCTATTTTGTCTTGTGCATTCAAATAAACAGTGGCTGGAGCACCGCCCACTTGCAATCCAAGTTTGGCAATATCTTCATCATCGGTAGTGTTTTTTTCAAGTATATAAGTTTTTAGTTGATAACCACCACTAATTACCGAACCTTCATAAGTATAGAAATTCTTTTGTTTATCAGGATCTGGTTTGATACAACTACGCAAATTTGTAAAATATTCTACCTTTTCACCGCCATCTTGAGTGGTAGCCATATTAGTAAAACTACTACAACTTACTTCTTCTTTTTTGCAGGTTACACCGGATTGGCTATTGTGAATTGACGGTGGAATAATATATGCCAAAGCAGTACCATTAGCATAATTTGACGGCATCTCGCGATAAGCGCCATAACCAACACATTTTTCATCACATTGATCGTTCCAATTTACAACTGCGCCATTTTCTTTGGTGACGGGAGTAAATTTACCCGGGATTGGTGTCGCACCAACATCGGTAGCCAATGTATAATTATCGCAACCAACTTCATCAGCAATACAAACTTGAGCATAGTTGGCACATTCTGGACGTGGTTTCATATTGAAAATATCTGAAAATGTTTGCGGCCATTGGGTGCCATTGTCCTGATTGGCATCGGCGTCATAACAATGCAAATAATCTGGAGCTTTTTTCAAAGTGACCGGTTCTGGATTGGTACCACCAGCCAAATTAAAAGCAGTACAACCAACTGAATCAGCCGAACAGGCAGTGGATACATTTTTATTTAAATAAATGCCGGTAGAATAGTTGCCATATTGGGTTGGAGCAAGTGATTTCCATTTGCCGGTATCGTCTTGTTCTAGACTATACGCCATACAACCAGCAGTATCTTGACTGCAATCCTCGGTGTTTAGAGTACGATACAAATAAGCAACAGATTTTCCAGTACTATCTACAAACGAACGACAGGTAGCATATTGTGGATCACAAGCATCGGCATTAAATTTCCAAACGTTTTTTTCACGAACACAATTTCCAAAACCGGCACAATTTCCATCTTTGTCTTTTCCAACACAAGTTTTCAGATCAAGACATTCGGTAAGTCGGTTGGGAACCCCCATACCCAAAGGAGTGGAACTAAAAGATGAAACTGCACAACGAGTCTGAGGCAATTTTATTACCCAATTTGGATCAACCAAATGACAAAATGGTTTGTTTTCCGGATCGTAATTTATTTGTCCTGTCGGTTTACCATTTGAGTCCTTTTCATAATTACAATCATAAAATCCATCAACAACTTCTTTTAGTGTCCATGGACTATCGTCATCACTATGTTTGGCGGCGATCTCTAAACCTAACGGCATGATACTCAATTGACGCAACACCTGAATATTACTGTAACAATAGGCAGTTTTATAACATTCGTGATTTAAGTCATTGTCTACAGTGCGGGAAGGTGGAATCAACTTCCATCCACCTTGTAACCAACCTTTGTCCAACGCCTCTCTAATGGTTGCCGGTTCTTCTTTGGCCTGTTGAATAGCCAAAATTAACTTATCGTCAATACGACAATTGTATAAACCTTTCGATTGACAGCTGTTGAGCTCGGCTAGAATATCAAAATTATCCGGAGCGTTCAACTTCGAAACCAAAAATTCACTAAAGGCTGCTTCCGCCGCTGATCGTCCGGCAACCGAAGTGCCAGCATCATAATTTGTCGCTTGGGAACCACTATGTTTACAGGACGGGTCTCCAAAAGATCCAATACAAATACCACCAGGCAACATGCCGTTTTCTTTAAAATTGGTCAACATTTGACCAGCTAGGGTATTCAAGAATAGAGCCAAAGTCGATGGGATAATCTGATAAGCCCCGGCACCCATCGCCGCATTGATTTGTTCTTCGCTTTTCTTATTTTGTTCACTAGGAGCGTTGGCTTTGGCTTCTTGTGCAATCACTTGACTAGGAATTTTTACATCATTGGAAATTAATTTTTTCAAAGCATTAAAACCGCCACCTTCTTTACGATCAGAATCAGCCGCAGCGGTTTGTCTGGCTACCAAACGATCAATTTTTTCGGTAGTTTGCATCGCTACCCCCAGAGGAGAATCATCCACCTTCAGAGAACTATTAAAAACTTTATCAGGGCTAAAATCATTGCCATTGCCATTGCCATACTTACTTCTCCAAGCATCTCCATCCCAACCTTCTTTAAATGTATCATAATTACAAGCCGGTTTGGCTGGACCACCACCACCGGCCGCGTCCACAGAATAATTAAAATGCAAACCAATGCGAAAGGCTAAATCCAATTTTACATCCGGCATTTTACACAAATCCATACCAAACCCTTTTCCTAGTTGCTCAATCGCTGTACCAGCTGTTTCAGAAGCGACTGAACTCATATAATCTCCAAAACCTTTGCCTTCAAACAATGGTTTTTGTCCTTTGCCACCAGATGCCATCCACACTGCACTGTCATAAGCAATTTTACGCAAAAAATAAGATACCGCTTGTTGGGCAGCATTTAAAAACGCTATCTTCAAACCATTGGCGATCATACTAAAAATAGATTCGGCTTGTTTTGGCACATCAGCAGCTACCACCACTGGCATTTGGGCATTGGTCGGCTGAACAGAAAAAATAAATCCAACGACAGACGAAAAAATAAAAACCGATAATATAAAACCAATAGTCAATTTTCTTATTTTTTGAAAAAACATACTTAATAAAAATTATTTTTTCGTCCCTGTGGCGGAAAGATTATTATTTAAATTTTGGATATTATTAACTGTCGAAGTAGAAGATGGACTCATGATTTCGTTGACCATCTTCATAAGTTGGACATCAGAAAATTTATCTATAACATCTTTTTTTACCCCAGCCCCAATTAACATTTTACGCACTTGAACGGGATCTTGAATAGCTTGTCCTAATTCAATAGCTGGTTGATCGGCTGGCGCAGACATGGATGGATCCAGAGTACTACTGACATTTACCACTACCGCAGCTGTTTCTGGCGTCAACGAGCAATCTTGCCCCTCGACGCAATTGGGATTGAGCCCCCGTTTTACTTCTTCACCGTCAGGAATGCCATCACTATCGGTATCGGCCAAATATGGGCTAGTACCATATACATATAACTCATCAAAATCGTTGATGCCGTCTTTATCGGTATCACGAAAACGTAAAGCGTCCACTGTATTTACCTGATCTTTTAGTTGAAAAGGCACTTGGTCATTTAAAGCGAAACGACTATACATGGTGTTGCGAATTTGCAACACTCCCAAACCAATCGCAAAAATAGCAAAAGCCAGCAATAAGATAAAACCTATCTTCTGCTCTTTTGATAAGCCATTTTCAGTGGGTTGTTCGATGTCTACCATAAGCCCAATTCTTTTTTAATATTATAACACAAATACTGATATTATGGTAATGTGGATATCTTCACTAATTGTTTCCAGTTGGTGGCACTTAATTCTTGGGCACGCACCGTCTCGGTAAAACCCATTTGCTTGAGTTCGCTAATAAATTTTTCTTTGTATTGTTTGCCAATAGTTGGTAAAAGATTTTTTATCAATAATTTTCTTTTTTGGGCGAAACCGATTTTGACGAATTTAAAAAAGGCTTGGTCTTCCGCTCTAGTGGTAGTGTGTTTGAAAGGGGTAATTTTGAGTATTGCCGAATCTACTTGAGGCACCGGCCAAAAATTATTATTGGTTACTTCACCGACGATTTCCGGTTGACCAAAATATTGGACTGCAAGCGCCAATACTGACATTTCTCCTGGTTTAGCACAAATTCTTTGAGCCACTTCTTTTTGTACCATTACCGTCAATTCTTTGGGCTTATTTTCTAGGTCTTCAAGAAACAGTTTTAACACTGGCGAAGTGATTTGATAAGGCAAATTGGCTACTACTTTGTAATTTTTTGGAAAAATTTTTGGATCGGTGCATAACACATTGCCCCAAATAATTTCAAAATTATTTTCTTTACTTTGAGATAGACGCGTGCTAATTTCCTCCCAATATGGTTTTAATTTTAGTTCGATTTCAAAAGCTAACAGTTTTTTTGCTTTAGCCGCTAAATCCAAGGTAAGAATGCCAAAACCAGGACCGACCTCTACGACCGTGTCTTTTTTGGTGACACCGCTGACCGCTATCGCCATATCTATTACCTCTGGATTAATAAGATAATTTTGACCATATTCTTTTGATGGTCGCAGCTGGAACTTCGCGCAAAGATGTTTCAAATAATCGACATTAAAAAGTTTTTCATTCATAAAATTGTCATAGGCTACTTGGTTGTTTTCGCTTTTTTTGCCCGCGAGGGCAAAAGGATGAGCCTCGGCTCATAACCCGCTCAAATCAACCAAGTAGCCCATTCGTTTGTATTTATATTTAAAGTTCCTCGCCTTAAAATTTTAATTTTATCACCAACAATACTAACCAAAGTAGTTGGCTCCGATTTTGGCAATACGCCATAATTTAAAATCAGGTCCGGCTGATTTTCTTTTTCAGAAAAAACTTTTACTATTTCTCGTGGATCAAAAAGCGACGACTCACCTGCCAAATTGGCGGAAGTAGCCACGAGTGGCTTTTGAATTTTTTGAGTAATAGATTTTAGAAATGAAAAATCTGACACCCGCACGGCTGTAGTGTTGTCTTTTGACACTACTCCTTTGGCCAAATTTCCACCTATATACTCACCGACTATGGTGAGTGATCCAGGCCAATATTTTTGTGCTAATTTTTCTAACATTTCATTCCAACGTAGATATTTTTTGGCGCTTTCGATGCTATCTACTACTATAAGTAATGGTTTATCATCTGTCCGTCCTTTTATTTTAAAAATTTTATCCACTGATTCTTGATTGATTGCATCACACCCCAATCCATAAGAAGTTTCCGTCGGAAAAACCAAAACTTTTCCGTTTAAAATTTCAGAAACTATTTGCGCTAAATTGCATTCGGTCATTATTTTCATAACTAAACTACTCTTTAATCCATTTTAAATAAGCCTCACACAAAGGCAATAATTCACCTTCGAGCACACCCTCAGGATCCGTACTTTCATAATCGGTTCGATGATCTTTTACCAAATGATACGGATGCAAAACATAACTGCGAATCTGATTCCCCCATTCGGCGGTTTTGTATTCACCACGCAATTCTTTATGCGCCTTGGCCTGTTTTTCTTCTTCAAGCAAATGCAATTTGGCTTTGAGAATTTTCATCGCCGTTTCTTTGTTTTGCATCTGCGAGCGTTCATTTTGACACGACACGCTAATGCCAGTTGGCAGATGCACAATCCGCACTGCACTGTAAGTCGTATTGACACTCTGCCCGCCTTTGCCACCACTCATAAAAGTATCGATGCGCAAATCTTTGGGATCAACCGTGACTTCAATGCGATCATCCAACTCCGGCAAAACTTCCATCAACGCAAAAGTAGTATGGCGCATTTTTTCCGCATCAAACGGAGATATACGCACCATACGATGCACTCCATGTTCGGATTTGAGATAACCAAAAGCATATCGCCCTGTCACTCGAAAAGTTATCGATTTGTAACCAACTTTTTCCCCGCGACTTTCATCCAATATTTCCACACGCCAATTTTGTTTTTCACAAAATCTCGAAATCATCCGCAATAACATCTCCGTCCAATCCTGGGCTTCGGTTCCACCACTACCAGCATGAATCGCCACAATAGCATTGTTTTGATCATACGGTCCATTGAGCAATAAAAATAATTCGTAATCTTGAAATTTTTTTTCCAGTTGATCGGTTTGGCTGATTATTTCTTTTTCCAAACTTTCATCTCCACTTTGCGCCAATTCCAACAAATCACCAACTTGTTTTTTTATTTCTTCCCATTTTTCTACTTCGGATTTTATACTTTGATAATCTTGGGAAATACTTTGTGCCCGTTTTTGATCAGACCAAAAATCTGCAACATTCATTTGTGCTTCGAGCTGTTGCGCTTTATTTTTTAGATCCGGTAATTTTAAAAGATTCATCGCCTCCTCAATCTTTTTGTTCAACATCTGCAGTTTTTCCAAATTCATAATTATCAATTTTTTAAAAAATCTTGATCATACCAACCGTGACCGCCAAAGTGATCAAATTGGAAACAATCACACCCGCAAAAAGATATGGCCAAGCTTTTTTGGCTGACATACCTAAAATAAAAGCAATAAGAGCCCCACTAATACCACCATTTATAGGAATAGGTAAACTCATAAAAATAAACAGACCCCATAATTCATATTTCTGATATTTAGCAAATTTATGTTGAGCGTGAGCGATTGTTTTTATCCAGGTTTTTCCAAAAAAACCATCATTTTTGGAGATCCAAAGATGAAATTTTTCCGCTAGTCCCAAAATAAAAAAAATTGGTACCATATTGCCAATACTAACAATAAACATCGCCTCCAAACCATTGAGATGAAAAGCAGCCACCCCAATCGCCAAAGAAACCTTTTCGGTAAAAGGCAACATGGCCAAAATAAAAGTAGCTACTTCAGGAGGGAAACCGAAAAAAAAATCGACTATAGTTCGAATCATAAAATATTTATTACTCTTTTCAAACAGGGGTATTTTATCTCAAATGGGATATAATAGCAATAAATGGTCCAATAACAAAAACAGCCTGCCAATGCAAGCTGTTTTTGTGGTCATAACTTATATTATTGTGTGACTGATACGGTCGTGGTTTTATTCACCACATTTTGCCCATCGCTCACGGTTACTTGAACTACATAATCACTTGAAGACGCGTAAGTGTGATAAACAGAATCTAATCCTGCCGAACTGGTCGCTGTCGTACCATCACCAAAATTCCAAGCATAAGAATAATTTGGTTTGTCAGATTCATAAACTCGAACATTTCTAAAATAGGAATCAAAAACAGCCGGACAAGAAGAATTACCGCAATAAGAAGCAAAAAACATTTCACTGTAGGCTTTGTTAAATAACAATTGCCCTACTGGTACTTTATAATGTTTCCATTGTCCGAAGATAGTATAGTCTTTGAAGCTGTTATCAGTAGTTGGCGAATCGCCATAAACTGCACTAAAGGCAATAAAGTGTTTTGTATTCCACTCTGGAAAGCCATTATCAAAACCAAAACCATGACTCCAGCCCAAACCGTTGGATTTAAAATCTAGTTCTACTATTGTATTGGGGGTAATTGTATAGGGAACACTCACCGCTTTCCACATCATTTTATTCAAATATAGTGTGTCGCCGTTATCTTGTGATTCACCAGAACCGGTAGCAAAAGCCGGAACAATGTTTCTTAAGTTCAATTGGCTAAAATCTAATTTTACCGGTACTTTGGAAGCCGCTCCACCAGATGAATTGGCAAACAGTTTTACTGGAAGTGGAGAAATGCCAGCGTCAGGAGTAGCGGTGAGGGTAACACCAAGTAAAGACCACGCTGTTTTGATTAGAATAGTTTTGGTTACTTGTGTCTGTCCATCACTCACCGTCACCTTGGCTGTAAAATCACCAATGCTATTGTACGTATGATAAACAGAATCTAAACCAACTGAACTAGTCGCTGTCGTACCATCACCAAAATCCCAAGCATAAGAATAATTTGGTTTGTCGGATTCATAAACTCGAACATTTCTAAAATAGGAATCAAAAACAGCCGGACAAGAAGAATTACCGCAATAAGAAGCAAAAAACATTTCACTGTAGGCTTTGTTAAATAACAATTGCCCTACTGGTACTTTATAATGTTTCCATTGTCCGAAGATAGTATAGTCTTTGAAGCTGTTATCAGTAGTTGGCGAATCGCCATAAACTGCACTAAAGGCAATAAAGTGTTTTGTATTCCACTCTGGAAAGCCATTATCAAAACCAAAACCATGACTCCAGCCCAAACCGTTGGATTTAAAATCTAGTTCTACTATTGTATTGGGGGTAATTGTATAGGGAACACTCACCGCTTTCCACATCATTTTATTCAAATATAGTGTGTCGCCGTTATCTTGTGATTCACCAGAACCGGTAGCAAAAGCCGGAACAATGTTTCTTAAGTTCAATTGGCTAAAATCTAATTTAGTAACAAAACTAGAGGCAGAACCACCAGATGGATTGGCTAATAATTTGACTGGTAGCGGTGGAATGCCGGTGGGTGGAGTGGCGGTGATGGTGGTGTTTAGTGTGGTATAAATACCAACCGGACCAACAAAATTACCCGACACACTTTCGTGACCACTATTATCTACAGCCGTAATCGCATAATAATATTGTTGATTAATTTGTGTGCTAACATCATTATATACAATAGTTGAAGTGTTGTTGATAGAAGCCAATGGTTGCAATCCGATAGTACTAGTGGACGCCACAAACGAACGATAAACATTAAAATGATCAAAATCATTATACTTATCTTGATAAGGTGCCCAACTAATAATTATAGTATTTTTACTAGAAGTAGCTTGCACGCCTAAGACATTGTCTGGCCAAGTATAATCTATATTTAAGTCAGCCGTATTATAAGCAATCTGAGAGGAATATGAATAATTTGTTGACCAGACAGCCATCACCGATTTACCACTTCCGGCTATTGCAAATCTTCCATCAGATATATATTGACTATCCAAATTGATGTTTTGCGCCTTAAACCAACTATTATTTGATAACAAGGTAGTCCAAACTAATTTATTTATACCCGTTGTATTATTATCATGTTCAAATATTATTTGTGGTTGACTACCAACTACTACAATCTGTGGACTCCTAAACCAAACATTATCTAAAATATCTGAAACTTCACTAACTGGCGTCCAGACATTTCCAACAAGCGAAGTATACATTATTCTTGATCGTCCTTTTCCAAGTACAGGATCATCATAATATTCCTGATACGCATAATATAAATTATTTCCAACAGATTTTAAATTTGGATAATCAATCGAACCACTAACTACTAACACGGTAGTTGGAACAGACCAACTGGATCCACTACGAACTACTTGTTTAATAGTTTTATTATCAATATATATTAAACGAAGTTTACCATCATTGGTAGTAGCTAATCGTGGATAATTTGAATATTGTTCAAGACTTAATTGAGTGGCCACTGTCCAATTTCCACCAATTGGTTTATTCACAAAATTCACTGAGCGTGTACCAGTAACTTTACA
Organism: Candidatus Magasanikiibacteriota bacterium; assembly: GCA_036170335.1. Lineage (GTDB taxonomy): Bacteria > Patescibacteriota > Patescibacteriia > Magasanikbacterales > GWA2-37-8 > CAIOJG01. The sequence continues at coordinate 10,918 of JAVHOZ010000037.1, forward strand.
AGCATCGTCCCAAGTTGTCCCATCAGTCCAGATTGCAAAAATATTACCAGCCGCATCTATTGCCATATCAGGATCTGATGATTGAGTATTGTTGTTGGACAAATTAACAGGGCCTACCCATTTAGTGCCATCAAAATATTGATTGAAAATTTCTTGATCATTAAAACTTGTACAACCGCCTGAACCGCCACTAGTTTGCCAGATTAGTTGAGGATTTAAACCTTGTAGTTTAAGTTTTAAATTATAAATTGGTCGATAACCGGTCATATTAGCGTCTGTTGTCCAAACTTTTTTATAAATTTCTATTGGATCAGACCAAGCACTATTTTGATATTTACTATACATTAATTTTTCGGTGACTATTCTAGGGTTGGTGAATATACTATCTTCAACATAACGATAGACTAAATGCCCTACTCCACTGGTATCATATTCTACTTGCAAGTTATCCCGAGTTGGACCACTTGAAGTTGTGATGATAGAGTCAAACAGATAGTTTGGCATACTCCAAGGATCAGCTGGTTTTGGAGATGGATCTTTTACGGTAAAATAATTATCGCTCTGATCTGAACCAGATAAAAAATTCTTATTGTCATTTCCCTTTACCTCTATTTTTATTTTATCTCCAACATAATTAGAACTCAAAGGCAACTTCCAATCATAAGATCCAGTATTATTCACGCTACTTCCAAAACTGGTGTAATAATTTGGATAATAAGTATAAAGATTAACTTTTGAAACTCCGCCTGTAGATGTAGTTGACCATTTTATCGTGTTGGTAGTACCCAAGACAAACTGTTCACCACCATTAGGTGAAATAATATTAAAATTAGGCGGTGTACCATCAATAATTTCAAAAGGTCCCCATTCTTTAAAGCCTGATTCATTCCCGCGATAATCCCTCAAATTACCTTTTATTTTATAACCAGTACCCAGCGGTAAATCAGTCGGCACACTCCATTTCATTTCTACATAGTTACTTCCAGCATTGCTTGCAGACGCCGAACCTAAATATATCCAAATTTGTTGTGTAGGATTCCACAAATAAAAATCTCCATCTTTTAAAGAAACATTATCTGAACCCCATGTTAAAAGTTGGTACTCTTGCTGATTTTTTACTTTATAAGTTGACGCCCAACGTAATTCCGTATTGGAAATGGTTGGGGTGACGTTATCAAATTTCAAGTGAGAAAATAAACGAACATTGGTAGTGGTTGCATTTATACTAACCGGAAATCTGCTATACAAACCATCATACTGATACGCTTGCACCATACTCAATGATGCTCCGTTTGGAACAGAAGAAATTGCAAATTTTCCGCTATCGTCCGCTTTACCATTAACACTATAGCCAGAAAGTCCTATTGCACCCAATGGACTATTATCCAAAGTAACCGAGCCACTAACTCCACCTAAATAATCAGTGTCTATCGATCCTGTTTTTACATCAATTAAATTACTAAAATAAGTCACTGTATTACCATTATTATGCACCACACCAGCCGTCACCTCATAGACCACACCATCAGCAAAAGCCCCGCCTAAAAATGCACCATTCCAAGTAGTGTTAATACCTTGATAATTCCAATCAACTGTACCTTTTTGACGCCACATTATCACATAGTTCATGCGATTGACGTCTGATTTTACTTTTCCCCAACGCACATTTAAATTTGGCACACCGCCAATCACATGCTTTCCAGCCATAAAATACATTTGCAAAGCGGGCGAACCGTCAGCCGCACTGGCAAAAGTAAAAGTTTTAGTTATCCAATTATCATCATAATTTAAATCACCATCATCCTCAATATACATTCGCATTTCTACATCCCCAAAATATCCAATCGTATCTGGAATACTAATATTTAAAATTATTGTTTCGTTTGGTTGAATAATAATACCCTGATTTTTTAAATCAAATTTTATTCCAGTATTGTAGCCGTCCGCAAATAAATAAACTGTACTCGTCGAAATCGGTGCTAAACCACGATTTTTAATAGTCAACGCAAACTGCGCCTGACTTTTGTTTATTAAACTGCCGACACTCACCAAATCAGTTAAAACCAAATCTCCCCGTGCCAGCGCTTTAAGTGACCACAAAGTAGATTTTATCGATTGATCAAAACTACCGTCAGCTGCTTGGCGTGATAATATATTTTTATTTAAAATTGTGGCCTTGTCCAAATTCACCTGATAAATTTTCCAAGTACTCGCGGTCGCACTTTCATCCATAGTATTTTCAGCACCTAATAATTTTTCGTTTGTTACGTCATATTGTGAATTTAAATAATTCAACAAACTATTTATTTTGCTTTGAATCGAAACAGCAAAGCCACCATCCGCAGCTAAAGTAAGTGCTTTGAAAGGATATAAATATTGAGCGGTAAAATTTATCAAATAATAACTAGGGTTGCTATTTGCTGTATAACGCATCGCGCCATCAGCTGGAATACTGCTAGTAATAAATAATAAAACTTTTGGCAAGGCATCACTAATAGAATAGTTACCTGCCCACATTGCCCAAGCTACCTGTGCGCTAGTTTCCACATCACTGGCATATCTAGGTTGCAAACCATAACCACCATCTTTATTTTTCTGGGCAATAATTTCATCCAAAAGCGCCTGATACGGTTGACCCAAACCGATTAACATTCTGACCTTGATGGCTTTCTCACGAATATTGGTTGGTGCAGTATTTTTCAAAAAATTTACAGCGGTTGTGAATTGATCGTTGTTGGTAAGTTTAAAATCACTAAGAGTAAAAACTATTTCAGCGGTATTTTCATATTGATTTGAACTACCAAAACTACCGTCCACATTTTGTTGAGTAGATAAATAATACAAAGCGTTATCGGTAGGATACTTTTCAATACCAGTATAATTGGCGATAATTGGCGTACCAGCAGAGGCGCTCTCTACTCCCAACAAAGTACGCAAATAATCCCCTATGTTCGCCTGACGACCATTTCTTTTTTTCAAAGTTTCTTGAATAGAATCCGCCTGTTCACGAATACCGCGCGCGGAGACCTGATGCAAATCTATGGAAGATTGTTTTTCAGTAAAACGATTTTTTATTTCCACCTTGATTTGTGTTTCTGTCGGCTTGTATGGAATAATTCTTTTAGGGTAAATTTTTGGGGCTTTACGAACATCCACTACATTATCTAGATTGGAATCGGTGGTTTTATTCAATTTGGTAGATGGATGCAATTCACTAATACTATTGGATAAAAAATCTTTCTCCATTTTTATTCGATTTTGATCAGTGGTCTTACTTAAACCGTCGACAACCTCACGATATTGTCTGACCATTTCCTGAACATCTTTTGGTACATTATTTTTAGTCATCACATCAGCATCACCCATTTTGTGTTTTGGCATTGCCAAATTCCTCAATGCCTCACTATCACGATGCCCAGCAAATTCGGCCGCCTTTTTCTGATAGTTTGATAAATCCTGTGGTAAAACAACTTCTTGATCCCAATCTACCGCCGACCAATCGGTTTCCGGCAAATTTGAAGAAGTGGAACTTACCGACAATACACCCTTGGAATTATTCATATTGACATTGGCCGCCTGTGCTAAAGTAGGCAAAAGACTACCTGCGGACATGCTGACGACTAACGATATAACCAAGAGGCGTTTGAATATCATATGTTTAATTAACTATTTCATTATTTATTTAAATAATCATCAAAATTAAAATTATCAGGCTTTGCTCCTTTAATTTTTATCGGCAAGCAAGTTTTCTTATCATATCGCCAAACACTATTTTTATCTAATCCAAAATAATTAAAGCCATACAATCCAACTGCTTTAAAAGTATTTGGATCGGCACCTACTATTTTTTTTACCTTGTAATTTTGACATCCAGTCGGGACATATACGAAATTATTATCTTTAGCATAAACAGTTTGATTGTCTTGAACTATCACAAATGACTCTGGATCAGCGCCAGACAATACATCTCTTTGACCACGTGAAGAAACATAAACATTCTTAGAATCTTTCGAGAGCGCAACCCCATAACTATGATAAATAATTTCAGATCCATTTACCGGAGGCAACTTTTTAATTACATATTTATCATTGGGTTCTTCAACAACAGTATACCTCCCTTTTTTATCTTTAAACAAAAGCACGCTATTGTCGTAAAACTCTGCATCATATGCCAAAGAAAAAGACGCCCGATCTATTTCTACCAATCGCTTCACTGAAAGATCGCCGTTTCTTAAATAAACATATTTCGAATCTACAAAAAATACACCTTGATAATCTGGTGCTGCCTCAAAAGTTTTTGCATCGGCTCCTGGAATAATATAGAACTTCCTATTTTTTTTATTAAAATACATTACTTCTTTTTTATCTTTTATGATTGATGAATAAGAATCTTTACCAATTAATTTATACTTGGATAAATCTATCTTATATAAACCATCATGACCTTCAAAGTATATGTTGCCGATATCAAAATAATCAAAAATACTGCCATCTGCCCCATAATGACTAAAGGAATTAAAACTCTTAACGTCAGCACCAACCATCTCCCACACTTCACCTTTCTTACCCTGAACAAAAACTTTATTATCATCTTTAAATACACTCATGAAAACTGTATCAAAATATGAAGATAGAGATGACTTAAAATAAAATAATTTATCATTAAAAAAATAATAAAAATTACCATTATCAGAAAAAGGGTGCGAGAACGAAACTATGTCATAGGTAGGAGAATCCGGATTGCTTATTTTAGTTAAATTCGTACTAACACCATTTATAACGCTAATTTTAACACCATCAATTAGATAGACCCTATCCTTGTCGACGGCCAAAACCAAGATGCGGTTTAAATTTTTGCCAGAAGTATCGCTTATTACTTCAAATAATCTCGAACTGGCTACGTCCAATCCAAAATATATATAAAATTCATTTTTCCCTGACAAAACAAAGACGGTCAATTCTTCAAATCCTGAATAATAATAAAAATTACCATTTAACACTCCTAGAGGGAATTTGATATCTGTTTTATTTTTTAGTTCATCACCTTCAAATCCCTGCTGCAACTGTTTATTCAAAAAAAATGTCGCTACTTTTAGTTCCGTACATTTATCATTTGAAATTTTAAGTAATATTTTTTTATCACAACTTAATTTTACATTGTTATCTTTAATCAAATCAAGAATTGTTTCCTGAGAAAACTTCTCATCACCCAGAGATAATTTTGACAAAACCTTAAGATCGTTTTGATAAGATACTTTGTAAGACTTCAAGGGTGACAAAGCAGCCGGCTTATCTACTCTTGCTAATTTTGCTTTTGGCAAATTAAAGGCCTGAGCAAAACCTGGAAATAGCATTAGCAACATTAGTGCCGATAATAGAAATATTTTTCTTCCAATTTGCATAAAAAATATTTTATATTCTTGTAAAATCAATCAATTTTTTTCTTTGTTGTTCTAAAGGTAATTTGATTACTCTAGTGCCAGCTATTAAATCATGAATAGCACGACGATCTTTTCTAAAAATAAACAAGTTATCAATCAAAGAATAAATTGGTAAAAAAACTATATTAACAATTGGTATTAAACCAATGATCAATGATTTACCAACCACATGCCACAATAAAAAATAACGCCAGAAAGAAATGCCTGCTTCTGTCTGATGGTCAACTACTTGAATATTAAGTAAGTGCTGTCCGATACCATGAGAACGATTAAGTATTAAAACTATGGTCACTATAAAATAAAACAAAACATAGACACCTACCACCATTTGAGCGGAATCTTGATCATAAAAAATTCGTAGTGCAAGTGCAGACAATAAGGTGGTTGGTACTAAAAGTAATAATACATCCAACAGCCAACTTAAAAAACGAACTCCCACAAGAGCGTCTAATTTATATTGTGTGATATTTATCTCTGTCATATTTTTTCTTATTACAATTTTAATTATTGATATGAAAAATACGCTTTAAAAAATTCTTATTTTTGAATGGATCAATTATTTCACCAACACTAATGTTAAATTTTTTTAATCTTTGATAAACATTCGATATGCGAATAAACAAATCTTTATTTATTTTTTTATCTTTGTATGCCTGAACGATATATCCAACCAATTCAACTGGACTTTTCTTCAAAGCTAGTATACAAAGAAACCAAATAAGCATTCTGTCATCCTCGTGAGAATGGATAACACGATCAAAGATATCATCAAAAGAAAATTCTTCAAGATTATTTTTTATATAATCTACCACATCTTTACTGGTCATATCATCTTCATGAGAACGATCTTCACTATAATTCAAAATATATCTAATTTCACCAATTTTTGTCAATTTATTCTGACTCAAAAAATGCTCAACTCTATCTGGATTTTTTGTCTTATAACCAATTACCGCCAAAATATTTTTAAATTTTAATTTATCATCATCTGTAAGTTTAAGATCCCAGATACTAGCTATACCTATTTTAGAAAAAGCTGCTCTGCTTTTAATAAAATTCAAAACATCAATTTGTTTTAAATTTAACTCGTTCATCCATACTTCATCACTAATTTTTTCAACACCATTCTTTATTAACAAATTATTAAATTCATATTCTGAATATTCCACAGGAGTCACTTTATAAAGATAGATAAAGGTAGCTAGTAGAAAATCTTTAGCATCATCTGTTCTGATAATTAACTTTGGGAAATTATTAAATAACACCTCAAATAATTGCACTAAAAAATCAAGATTGCAATGTAAATAATGGTGTTCTATAAGCTGTTGATATGTCCAGGACAATCGGTATAGAGCATAGTTATTAACTTTTAATATTGATAAATTATTTATAATACTCTTCTCCACCTCCTCTTCACCTAATAAAGCTATCAGTATTATTAAAGCGGTTTGAGCGTTGGAATAAATATATTCCATGGTACTTCTCTTACTTTGATTATCTAATAAATCGAAAAAATAAAAATTTTTTTCTAAAATCATTTTCCACAAATCTTTAATATCAAAGTATTCTCTTCTCTGTATTATAAAATCTCGCAATTTTTCGTCACTCCAATCTAGTTCGCCGTAATAAAGACACTGAAAACCACTACGAACAAAATCAAAAACTTCTTCCGGCTTTACACTATTTTTCATTTCAATGAATGCCTGATTAATTTGCTGATCAGAAAATCCCTTTGACATCAATTCTAAAATTTGTCTATTGAATCTGTGGTGATTATGCCAATCTTCTAAAGTAATTAATT